>CAINDV010000369.1 GCA_903847485.1 uncultured Verrucomicrobiota bacterium | reverse complement strand
GCCGGCGGCGGAAGCGGCGCCAACTGGGACTGAGCGAGCGCCTGGCGCAGGTGGCGCACAGTGGCCGGGGGGCGTGGCGGATGGCGGCCAGTCCGAGCTAGCAGACGGCGTTGAGCAACGCGGTGTTGCGGCGCTGGGGGTTGGTGATGCCGTCAGACCTTGCCTCGCCATGAGATCGAGGCTGCGTTCAACCGCCGGATGCGGAAAACCGCACGTCCGGTGGTGTGGGAGAGTGCCGGGGCGCAATCCCCGGCACCCGACCCGATCAGAACCGCGCTCTGGCTGTAGGCCGGATCCCCTGACCCGGCGCAGCGGCGGACTGGCGTTCGCCGCCAGCCTCGGGGCCGTTTATCTTCAATCCTTTTTCGCCAGCCGACTGTGACGGACGCTGTAGCTGAAGTAGATCACTAGCCCGATGGCCAGCCAGATCCCCAGGCGCAGCCAGGTTTTGCCGGGCAGTGAAATCATCAGGTAGAGGGCCGACAGCGCGCCGGCTGGGGCGACGAACCACACCGCCGGTGTGCGAAAGCTGGGTTTCAACTCCGGATGCCGCACCCGCAACGCCAGGATGCCTACCGAGACGATGACGAACGCCAGCAGGGTGCCAATCGAGCATAAGTCGCCCGCCTCACTAAGCTTGAGGAACGACGCAAAGATCGAGACGAGCACAGCGGTCACCGCCGTGGTGATCCAGGGGGTGCGGAAGCGCGGATGCACCTGTTGCACAAAGGACGGCAGCAGCCCGTCGCGCGCCATCGAGAAGAACACCCGCGACTGTCCGTAGAGCATCACCAGCACTACCGAGGACAGCCCGACGATTGCGCCGATCTTGATGAAAGTGCCCATCCACTTAAGACCGGCGTAGTTAGCCACCAGCGCGATCGGATCCGGCACGGACAGTTGTTTGTAACTCACCACGCCAGTCATCACCGCCGCCACCGCGATGTAAAGGACGGTGCAGATTAGTAGCGAAGCAAAAATCGCGATGGGCACGTCGCGCTGTGGATTCTTCGCTTCCTGCGCCGCGGTGCTCACGGCGTCAAAGCCGATGTAGGCGAAGAAAGCCAACCCCGCCCCGCGCATCACCCCACTCCAGCCAAAGACCCCTTGGCCCTCGCCTTCCGGGAAAAACGGCTGCCAGTTCGCCACCTTCACGGCCGTCACCGTCCCCCCGATGAAGAGTAGCAGGACGGCCAGTTTCAAAATGACGATCCCGTTGTTGAAGCGAGCCGATTCCTTGGCCCCCACGATCAAGAGCGCCGAAATGAGCAGGACGATGATGATGGCCGGGAGGTTGAACAGCGTCGTCACCTGCGTCAGCGAGGCCGGGTCCACGCCGCCCCCGGTGAGGTGTCCGGCAAGCAAAGTATCGAAGACCTGCCAGCCGCGGGGCACCTGCGCCGCCGCCGCCGCCGCGTCAGGGATGTCAATGAGCTTGGTGCCCGTGGCGCCGGCCACCCGGGCAATGGCCGACGGCAGGTGGACGCCCAGGTCATTGATCAGCGAGAGCACGTAGCCGGACCAACTAATCGAGACCGTGATCGCGCCGACAGCGTATTCCAGCACTAAGTCCCAGCCGATAATCCAGGCGACGAACTCGCCCAGGGTGGCGTAGCCGTAAGTGTAGGCGCTGCCCGATAGGGGCACCACGGAGGCGAACTCGCTGTAACAAAGCGCGGCGAACACGGACGCGATGCCGGCGAGGACGAAGGAGAGCACGACCGCGGGACCGGCGTATTGGGCGGCAATGACGCCGGAGAGCGAGAAGATGCCGCCGCCGATGATCGCGCCGATGCCCAGCGCGGTGAGGTTGACAGGGCCGAGGACGCGGTGCAGGCGTTGGTCGGTGGCGGCTTCGGACTGGAGGTCCTTGACCAATCGGCGGCGGAACAAGCGTTTCATGAGTGAGTTAAGTGTGCGAGCGGGGTTCGTCCCGCCATGTGCTGGGGCAGTTCAATGCGCTTTTCTCCAAGTGAAGTCAAGCCAAGCCATGCGACTGGCTCGCGAATTAAGATTGAACCGGAGCGCCGACCCTCTCACAGTGGGCGAAACCAAATCCTATGGGCGCACAATGGAAACAAGCCGGGCGCGAAGCTAACGCGCAGAAAAAAGGCCAGATGGTCGTCAAGCTGGTCCGCGAAATCATGGTCGCCGCCAAGCTCGGCGGCGCGGATGCTGACACGAACCCCCGTCTCGCTGCCGCTGTCGAGAAGGCCAAAAAGTCGTCCGTTTACAAGGACACCATCGAGCGCGCCATCAAGAAAGGCTCCGGCCAGACCGACGAGAAAGTCTCCTATGAGACGGTCGTCTATGAGGGTTTCGCCCCGCACAAGGTGCCCATCGTCGTCGAGTGTCTCACCGACAACCGCAACCGCACCGCCCCGGAAATCCGCAACCTCTTCAAGGCCGGCACGCTCGGCCAGCCCGGCTGCGTCAGCTTTTTCTTCAACCACTGCGGCGTCGTCGAGGCCAATCATCCCGACGCCAGCCGCGACGCTGAGGGCGACGCCATCGAAGCCGGTGCCGATGAAGTCGAGGCGCTCGAAGCCGAGGAGACACCCGCTGGCACCAAAGGCGCCCGGTTCCTCACCGCCATCAAGGAACTCGACGCCGTTTCCAAAGCCCTGAAAGCCGCCGGTTGGACCGTGACCGCCGCGGAGATTCGCTACCTCGCCAAGGAATTCCGCGACGTGCCCGAGCCGGCCCGCCAGGAAGTCACCGATTTCCTGAACGCCCTCGACGACCACGAAGACGTGCATCACGTCTATGTGGCTTTGCGGTAGGCGCGTCCGCCGCCGGCGCGCGGTCCCTGCCGCGCCTCGTTTTGGTTGCGGCTCCGCCCCATGAACTCCGACCGCACCCACGCCGTCGCCCCGACCGAACTCCGCGTCGAGGGCATGACGTGCAACAACTGCGCCCGCAAAGTCACCGCCGCACTCCAAGCCGTCCCCGGCGTCAGCACGGTGAAAGTGTCGGTCGAAGCGGGCCGCGCCACGGTGCGCTGGACCGCCGGCACTGCGGCGGACGCAGCGGCGCTGATTAACGCGCTGAGCCGGGCGGGGTTTCCGGCAACGGTGCTCGACGCCGAAGCTTCCGGCAAAAGCAGCGGCAGCGCTGGCGGATGGAAGTTAAACCTGTGGCTCGGCGTGATTTGCTCGACACCGCTGCTGCTCGGCGAATGGGTCTTTCGCATCGGCCACGAAAGCTGGTTCCAGTGGCTCGCCTTCGCGCTCGCCAGCGTCGTGCAGTTCGTAGCTGGCGCGCAGTTCTATCGCGGCGCGTGGCGGCAGCTCAAGGTGGGCGCTTCCAGCATGGACACTCTGGTAGCGCTTGGCTCCACGACGGCTTACACGCTCAGCGTCTGGCTGCTGTTTTCCGGCGCCGGCGGACACCTTTTCTTCCTCGAATCGTCGGCGATCATCACGCTCATCAGCGTCGGGCACTGGCTGGAGGCGAACGTCGCGGCCCAGGCTTCCAGCGCGCTGAAATCGCTGCTGGACCTCGCGCCGGCCGCCGCGCTGCGGCTCGGCGCGGACGGGCGGGAGGCGGAAACGCCCGTCGCCGAACTGCGCGCTGGCGATCTCATCGTGCTCAAGCCTGGCAGCCGCGTGCCGGTGGACGGCGCAGTGGCGGAAGGTCATTCCGCCGTGGATGAATCCATGCTGACCGGCGAGTCGCTACCGGTGGACAAAGCTCCCGGCGCGGTGCTATTCGCCGGCACGGCGAATCTGAACGGCCGGCTCGTCCAGCGCGTCACCGCCACCGGCGAAGCCACGGCACTGGCGCGCATCATTGAAGCGGTAGAGCGGGCGCAGTCGAGCCGGGCGAACATTCAGCGGCTGGCGGATCGCGTGAGCAATGTGTTCGTGCCGGTGGTGGTGTTGATCGCGCTAGCGACGGCGCTGGCGTGGGGGCTGGCTCCGGCGGCGACGCGCGCGGCGCACGATTGGCTAGGGCAATTTCTTTGGGCAGGTCACGTTCCGGCCAGCCCGCTGGCGGCGGCGCTCATCGCGGCGGCGGCGGTGTTGATCGTCGCTTGCCCCTGCGCGATGGGCCTGGCGACGCCCGCCGCCATCATGGCCGGGGCCAACGCGGCGGCGCGGCGCGGCATCTTGATCCGCGACGGCATCGCGCTGGAAAAAGCCGGCTTGGTGACGGCGGTGCTGCTGGACAAAACGGGGACTTTGACGCTCGGCAAACCGGCATTGGCAGGTTTGTGGAAAGCAAAAGCTGAAAACGGAAAGCAGAAAGCAGAAACACTGGCGGCGGCGCTGGCGCGGAATTCCACGCATCCGCTGAGTCAGGCGGTGGCGAAGTTGTCGGTTGAAAGTGTGTCGCTGGAAGAATGGCGAGAGGTGCGCGGCAGCGGCGTGCAGGCGCTGCTGCGAGTAGCGCTGCCGACGGAGGACGACGAGGAGCGCACTGAAGAAATCCGCCTACGGCTCGGCTCGTTGGCTTGGCTCGAATCGCTAGGCGTGGACACGGCGGCGGCGCGGGAGTTTGTCGGCGGTTGGTCGGCGAAAGGTGCTTCGGTGCTGGGCTTCAGCATGGACCGGCGGTTGGTGGCGGCGTTTGCGCTGATGGATTCATTGAAGCCACACGCGGCGGAAGTCATCCGGCAATTGCAGCGCGGCGGGCTGAAGACGTTTCTCGTCACCGGCGACAACGCGGCGACGGCAGCGAGCGTGGCGACGCTGGCGGGGATTTCGGCGGAAAACGTGTTCGCCGGCGTGCGGCCGGAGGCGAAGGCGGAACTGGTGAAGCAGCTTCAGCAGCGCGGCGAGCGGGTGGCCTTCGTCGGCGACGGCATCAACGACGCTCCGGCATTGACGCAGGCCGACCTGGGCATCGCCGTGAGCCGCGCCAGCGATGTGGCGCGCGAAGCGGCGGACATCGTCCTACTGAACTCGGAGATTGAAGCGGTGCCGGAGGCGCTGGCCCTGGCGAGGGCGACGCTGCGGACGATCCGGCAGAATCTGTTCTGGGCTTTCTTCTACAACGCGGCGGCGGTGCCGCTGGCGGCGCTGGGCTTCCTCAGTCCGGTGATTTGCGCGGCGGCGATGGGACTTTCGGATTTGATCGTGATCGGCAACGCGCTGCGGCTACGGAGGGTTCGCCGCCGATTCGCAGATGAAATCCAGAAGTGAGCGGAGGGTGGCGGACCTCAACGCTTGTCCGGAACTGGCGGCAGCGGCGGCACCGGTTGCTCGCCGGCGGGCGGGGTGAACGTCCGGTTGGTGCCGGAGCCGTCTCGCAACGGTGACGGCTGTCCACCGGGCGGCGTGAATCCGCGGTCAGGGCGCAGTCCGTCGCGGGATTGGACGGGGCGGCGGGGGTCAACATTGCCGCGGCCCGGCCCGGTGCCGACGCCCATGCCGGGGGCGGGTTCGGGGGGCCGGGTCTGGCGCTGCTTTTGAATTTGCTCGAACTTCTTGCGTTGATCGGGTTTCAGCTCGACAAGGATTTGCTCACGCACTTCCTGCATGTTCTTGCGCATTTCGGGAGCGGCTTTTTCCCAAAACGTCTTGGAGCGTTCCTGCCCTTCGCGGACGATTTTCTCGATGCGCTCGCGTTGTTCGGGGGTGAGCCGCAGTTCCTCGTGGACGCGGAGGATGAAGTCCATGCGCTGCTGGTCCAGCATCGGGCGCAGTTCACGCTGGTCGCGCTGAACGACTTCCCGGGGGTCGGGCTGCCAGTTGGTGCGGTTGGCGGGCAGGCGGCTCGCGCGCTGCTGCTTGGCCCGGTTGGGATGGTTGACCAGCAGACCGCCCGTGATTACGCCGGTGGCGAAGATCACAACGGTGGCAAAGACAATTTTCCAGTTGTTGCCCATCAGAACTCGGCGTCGCGCGGCACTGCGGCGAGCACGGTGTCGTCAAGGTGATCGCTCAAGTCGCTGCCGGCCGGGGCGAACCAGGCGAAAGCACTGAGCAGCAGCACCACCGCCACGCAGGAGAGCGCTCCACGCCAGAGAGCCCGCGCCCAGAAGGCGGCCGGATCGGCCGCCGGCGGCTTGCGCAACTGGGCCAAGACGCGCTGCTCGAAGGCGTACGGCACGCGATCGCTGGGCAGGTGACTGCGCGCGGCGGCGATCAATTTGGTTTCCAGTTCGGCCAGGTTCATAGCGTTCGGGGGAAAGAGACGGCGGTTTCGGAGGGCGGGTTACAGGTACTTGTCCCTGGTCATTTTAGCGATCAGTTTGCGCATCTCGGCCCGTGCCCGGAAGGCGCGCACCTTGACCAGCGGAATGGACCAGCCCGTCAGTTGGGCAATCTCCTTCACCGACCGCTCCTCAATTTCGAGCAAGGTGATGACGAGCCGCGCCGGGGGCGAAAGTTTTTCCAGCACACGCTCAATCAACTGCCGCGCCGCCTCGGCGTGCTCGCTGGCGTCGTCGGGCTTCTGGACGAAATGCTCCAGCCAGTCCTGTTCGTCGTGGCTCAGTTCGGTGAAGGTGGTCTCGCGGTTGCGCTGGTGAATGCGCAGGGCGTCGTAGCAGGTGCGCACTGCCAGGCGCATGAGCCAGTGCTCAAAGGGAGCGTCGCCGCGGAAGCTCTCCAGTTTCTGGAAGGCTTTGAGCCAGATTTCCTGGACGATGTCCTCGATCTCGCTTTCGCGGCGGGCGTAACGGCGGGCGGTGGCGAAGACGCGCGGCAGATACCGCTGCATCAAAAGCTCGAAACTCGCGGTCGTGCCTTGCAGCACTTCCGCGATTAGTTCGGCATCGGTCCGTTCCACGCGGACACCCTACCAAAACCGCCCGCGCGGCTCCACTTAAAGCGGCGAACCCTGTGCTGGCGGGCAGACGCCTGCCCTGTCGCCGCATTGGCCCCGGCGGGTTTACCTGCGACCGGGACGGTCGCAGGGAAGGTGGCAGCCGAGGACGGCTGCACCACTACCCGGATGCGGCGGCCGGATAAGTGGCGGCACCGACGGGGACTGGATTGCGCCACCAGAGCATTCCGAGGGGCGATGCCAGGGAGTCGCCCCGGCGCAAGTCATACTGGATCCATTGGGACGCGAAGCCGAGCACCTCAAACCCGGCTCCGGTGCCAGCGGCGTGAAGCTGCCGTCCCGCCATCATCGGCGGGTGCCACTCGCAGACACCAAACCGGAAGCGCTGGAGCACCGGCATCTCCTGGTCAAACAGCGACTTTCCCGCGCCTTCAATGTCAATCTTGATGACATCGAAGACCCCCGGCTCGGTTTTCAACCTGTCCGCCAGCGGAGTCGTCCGGTAGCGGCGGACTTTCTCCCCGCGTTGTTGGGAGAAAATCCCGGAGGCCACCGCGTAGCGAAACTCGTGGAAGTCAACGGTCTGCCCCGCCGATCCGATGACGCCCTGCCGCACGGCGCAGCAATCCTGGAGGGCGGCCCGGCTGGAGGCCTGGTGACAGAACACATGCCGCCCCTGCGGGGCTGGGGGCTGCTTTGGTCGGACGCGGCTATAAACATGGCACTCCTACGGAGCTGGCCCCGAATCGCGCCCGGTCTAACCTGGATATTTCATACCAGCATGAAATCGCGACAGATCGTGGGCACCGACGTGAGGAGGCGAAGCGACGCTCCCCTTGGCCTACAACGGCTATGAAACATCAGGGTTCAGCCCAATCTACCGCCTACTTCAGGCTGCACCGGGCTATGCCAGGCGAGTCACAATGCGCTTGGCCTTTCGCGTCCGCCAGTCCATCATCCGCCCATGAATCGCGTGTATCTCTTGACTTGTACCCATCAAAACGATCTGCGGCGCTCGGTTGCGCTCGCTATGACACTATCGGCTTCGCTCGCCGCCGCCTCGGCCGACGAAGGCATGTGGCTTTACAACGCCCCGCCGCGCCAACTCCTCCAGGAGCGACATGGCTTCGATCCTACCCCCGCGTGGCTCGAACATGTCCAGAAATCCTCCATCCGCTTCAACAGCGGCGGGTCGGGTTCGTTTGTCTCTGCCGATGGCCTGCTTATCTCCAACCATCATGTCGGCTCGGACGACCTCCAGAAGCTCAGCGACGCGCAGCATGATTACCTCCGCACCGGCTTCCACGCCCGTACCCGCGCCGACGAGAAGAAGTGCCTCGACCTCGAACTGAACGTCCTGATGAGTATCGAAGACGTTACCAGTCGCGTGAATGCCGCCGTCACGCCGGGGCTTTCCGCCGAGGCCGCCTTCACCGCGCGCCGCTCGGTGCGGGCCGCCATTGAGAAAGAATCCCTGGCGCAGACTGGCCTGCGCAGCGACGTGGTGACACTCTACCAAGGCGGCGCGTATCACCTCTACCGCTATAAGCGTTACACCGATGTGCGCCTGGTCTTCGCGCCGGAGCAGCAGATCGCATTCTTCGGCGGCGATCCGGATAACTTCGAGTATCCGCGTTACAACCTGGACATCTGTCTCTTTCGCGCCTATGAGAACGGCCTTCCGGCGGAGATCGAGCACTATCTCAAGTGGAGCGTGGCCGGTGTCACCGAGAATGAGTTAGTCCTGGTCTCCGGCCACCCCGGCAATACCAGTCGCCAACTTACCTTCGCAGAACTCGAACACCTCCGCGACCAACGCTTCCCCTACGCGCTCGCCCGCCTGCATCGCCTGGAGGTTCTGCTCGGTGCCTGGGGCGAACGCAGCAATGAGAACGCGCGTCGCGCCAAGGAGCGGCTCTTTGGCCTGCAAAACAGCCGCAAGGCGCGCGCAGGCATGTATGCCGGCCTGCTGGATCCGGAGTTAATGAGGAGTAAGCAAGCGGCTGAAAACCAGCTCCGCACCGCCATCGCGGCCCAGCCGGAACTTAAGGACACACTCGCCGCCTGGGACCGTATCGCCGCCGCCCAGCAGGTGATGGCCAGCAATGCTTTGCCCTACGCGCTGCTTGAAGGCGCACACGGCTTCGACTCCACACTGTTCCACCTTGCCCGCACCTTGCTGCGCGGCGCGGACGAGCGGGCCAAGCCCAACGGCGAGCGGCTCGAGGCGTTCCGCGATTCCAATCGCGAGTCACTCGAACTGGAACTCTTCTCCGCGGAACCGCTTTACGATGACTTCGAAACGCTGCGTCTGGCGGACAGTCTGGCGTGGCTGGTGGAGAAGCTGGGGGCTGCCCACCCACTCTTAGTCCCGGTGCTGGCCGGCCAGTCTCCGCGCGCCAGGGCCGCCGCCTTAGTCACCGGCACCAAGCTCAAGGACGTGGCCTTCCGCAAGCAACTCCACGCCGGCACCGCTGCCGAGATGCAGACCGCGCGCGATCCAATGATTGAGCTGGCCCGGTTGGTTGATCCCGAAGCGCGCCGCCTGCGCCAGTTGACGGAGACGCAAGAGGAAGTGAAACGCCAAGCCTACGCCAAGATTGCCGCCGCCCGGTTTGCGTTGGAGAAGGGGAGCACTTATCCCGACGCGACCTTTACGCTGCGGCTGGCCTTCGGCCTCGTGCAGGGCTATCTGGAAGACGGACGCAAGGTTCCGTTCCAGACCACACTGGCCGGCCTTTACGACCGCGCGGCGGAGCACCAGAACCGGCCGCCCTTCGACCTGCCGCCGCAATGGGTCAAGCGCAAGAGCCGGCTCGACCTGACGACGCCCTTCAACTTTGTCTCCACTGCCGACATCATTGGCGGTAACTCGGGTAGTCCGGTAGTCAACCGGGCGGGCGAGTTCGTAGGTATCATATTCGACGGTAACATCCAGTCTCTGGTGCTCGACTTCATTTACACTGAGACCCAGGCGCGGGCGGTGTCGGTGAACTCGCAAAGCATCCTGGAAGCCTTGCGGAAGGTCTATGACGCGAAGGAGCTGGCGGACGAGTTGGTGAAAGGGAAGCGAAGCTAAACCGACTCCCTGCAATAGGAGCGCGGATGCCTTCATCTGCACGCAGCGGCCCATCTAAGTTTGGCGTATCCGGGCACCGCCCCGGTAGTGGGGCAGCCGTCTGCGGCGGCCATTGTCCCGGCAACCGTCCCGGTTGTCGTTCGACAAGCGAGACGCCTGTCGGGACGGTCGCAGGCGAAGACGCCAGCGCCACTACGGAGGCCAGGCACGGATGCGTCCTTCTGCCTCGGCCCACGAGCTTTCCGGTTTTCAATCCGGCACCTTGTAGTTACCTTCCCGGCGCGTGCATCCCATCGCTTTCCAGATCGGCAGCTTGACCGTCCACTTCTACGGCGTGATGGTGGCGCTAGGCTTTGTCCTCGGCCTCTGGCTGGCCGCCCGCCGCGGCCTGCGCGACGGCCTCCACCCGGAGTGGATCGCCGATCTCGGGGTGCCGTTGATCCTCGGCACACTCGTCGGGGCGCGGGCGTTTTACGTCCTGACTTTCTGGCGCGAGCAATTCGCCGGGCGTCCGCTCTGGGAGGCCTTCGCCATCTGGCAGGGCGGGCTGGTATTTTACGGTGGGTTGGTTGGCGCGACGGCGGCGGGCCTCGGCTACATGCGCTGGAAAGGCTGGCCGCTGTGGAAGCTCACCGACGCGCTGGCACCGAGCGTTGCGCTGGGTTTCGGCTTGGGCCGCCTGGGCTGCCTTTTCAACGGCTGTTGCTACGGACAGGCGTGCTCGCTGCCGTGGGCGATTCACTTCCCCGCCGCACACGAGACCCACGGCGCGGGGGTGCATCCGACGCAAATCTACGACCTCCTTTGGGCGTTTGGTCTTTACGCGGCGCTGGCCTGGCTTTACCGCCGCAAGCATTTTGATGGTCAAATCTTCGCGCTGTTTCTCGCCGGCTACGCGGTGCTGCGCTCGGTGGTCGAGTTGTTCCGCGGCGACTACGGCGATGTCCACCGCTTCGGCCCGCTGACGCCAGCGCAGATGTTTGGCATCACCGTGGCGACGGCGGCGGCGCTGCTTTATTGGCGGCTTTCGCAGCGGGAAAAGGCGTGATGAAATCCAAAATCCAAAATCCACATCAAGTCGCGTCGCCGTCTCCATCCTCCATCCTCCATCCTCCATCTCCGCCGCCGCTCCTGCTGGCTGGCCCCACCGCCGTCGGCAAATCCGCCGTCGCGCTCCTGCTCGCCGAGCAATTCGGCGGGGAGATCGTCAGCGTGGACTCGATGCAGGTCTATCGCGGGTTGGACATTGGCACCGCCAAACCGTCCGCCGCCGACCGCGCCCGCGTGCCGCATCACCTCCTCGACGTGGTGGAACTGACCGCGCCGTTTGACGCCGCGAAATTCGTCGCGCTGGCGCGGCAGGCTGTGGCGGAAATCCAGGCGCGTGGGAGACGACCGATTCTCTGCGGCGGCACGGGCCTTTACTTTCAAGCGTTCCTCGACGGCCTGGGCACCGCGCCGCCAGCGGACGCCGCGCTCAGGGCGGAGTTGGTCGCCACGCCGCTGGAGGCGCTGCTGCGGGAATTGGCGGATCGTGACCCAGAGACGTTTGCGAAAATTGACCGGCGTAATCCCCGCCGCGTCCTTCGGGCGATCGAGGTCATTCGCCTGACGGGAAAACCTTTCGCCAGTCAGCGCGCGGACTGGGCGGGCGCCCGCCAGCGGAGCGCCGAAGCCGAAGCCAGCACGACGCTGTTTTTCGGTTTGGAACGCGAAGCTGATGACTTGCGCCGTCGCATGGACGTCCGGGTGGAGGCGATGTTCGCCCGCGGCCTGGTGTCAGAGACGCGGGACTTGCTGGCGCGGGGCCTGGCGCAGAACCCGACCGCCCTGCAGGCCATCGGTTATAGGCAGGTGGTGGAACATCTACGCGGCGAGCGGTCGCTGGCGGAGACGGTAGAGTGGGTGAAGCTCCGCACGCGACAGTTCGCCAAGCGACAGATGACATGGTTTCGCCGGCAGGCACTGCTCACCTGGCTGCGCGTCACGCCGGAGGAAACTCCGGCCGCGACTGCCGGGGGATTGATCGAAGCTTCAGAGCCTGTTTGAAAAGTCGCCCAGCGGTAGGGCGAGGCTCCTGCCGAGCCGTTCGGCAACGTCGCACTGCCGCTGTCGTCGAGGCTCGGCAGG
>CAINDV010000368.1 GCA_903847485.1 uncultured Verrucomicrobiota bacterium | reverse complement strand
CCTGCCGAGCCTCGACGGCAGCAGCCGCGAGCTGGTTCCGAAAGGCTCGGCAGGAGCCTCGCCCTACCGCTGGGCGACTTTTCAAACACGCTCTTAGGCGACGGAGGCCGGTCAAGCTCACTTAGGAGCGCCATGTTTGTAGTAGCGACCACCCCGGATGCCTGGCCAAGCTCCGTAGGCGCGGCATGAATGCGGATTTAGGCTCCCAAAGACCTCCGGCTTTGGCCAGGCGAGCACTTATCCAGGGCGTTCCTAACGGAGTTGCTCGCATCGCCGCCACCCCTCCGCCGTGTGAAAGATGCGGGTAAGGTGCAGCCCTTATCCTGCACGCCCCGAAGCGGAAGCATGAAAGGCCATCGGTTTTACTGTGGGCAATAAACGAGAATAGAAAGAATGAGAATGAAACAGAGCAATGTTTGTCAGCGTGTGTTCGCTTGTGCGGCGGTGTCCCTCGGCCTGTTGGCCGGGACGAGCCAGTCTTCCGGTCAGGCATGGCTGGATAACAACCGGGAATGGGGCGTATCCAGCCTGAATCCCAGCGTCAACTCCCGGAGCAGCGACCATTTTCGCGTGTTCTGGGGCAATGCTGACAATGCAGACCCAGCGCTCAACACCGATTTTAGCCAGGTCAGCGAACAGTTGGCCCAGGGCAACCTCCAGATGCTGGAGATCCAGTGGCGGATCCTGCACGACCCGATTGCTTCGGGAGGGCTTGGCATCCAGGCCCCGGCGCAATCGGCCAACTCTGCCTATTGGGATGGCAATTCGTATAGAGACACTCTCGGGATGAACCAGACGGGCATTTGGGGAGGCGGCGCATGGGGCGGCGCGGATGCGTGGGGATTCCCCATCTTCGGGCTGCCGCCGAGCTATTTGCGGTTCGATCCTCCTTCTGGGGCTACCCCTCACGAATACGGCCACACCGTCTTTATCACTGCGGGCGGCTTCAACAATACGCCTTACGACGGCATGTGGCACGAGGCTATGGCCAACTGGCTGGAGCTTCAGATTGACAACGATTACCCGCCGGTCGGCAACACTGTTTATGCCCATGCCGGCTCGCTGCCTCACGGTCGCGACTACTACGACGCCTGGCCGTTGCTTGAATACTTCAAAGACGATCCCAGGTGGGGATCATCGTTTATCAACACCGTGATGACACAAGGGCATGGCGATCAGCAGAAGTATAGCCCGGCGGAGTACATATTCGATGCGATGGCTCGCCTGGATACCTCTGGCGCGGCTGACAAGCTCAACGACATCAAGGACGCGCTGGGAGATTGCCAAGCCCATTGTCTAACTTGGGATTTCAAGCGAGGCCAGTTGTTCAAGTCCCAAGCTCCGCTCACTTCTGACTTTTACAACGACTACTACCGGCGCGGCTTTACCGAGCTCGAAAAGCGTCCCGGCAGCGTTCCCAGCGGCAACCAGAGCGCGTGGTATCGTGTCCCGTGGAGCGATGCTCCCTCGCAGGGCGGTTTCGACTTCATCCCGATTGCGCTCACTGGCAAGGTTGCCGGCGTAGGCGTATACCCGGTCGGCGTGAATTTCCAACCGCTCTGGGACGGCACCCGGGGTTCCGACTGGCGAGCCACACTCGTGACGGTTAATGACAGTGGTGAGCCGCGATACTCTCAGATGTGGAACAGCGGTGTCAACTACATGACGCTGTCCGGCAATGAGAACACGCTCTATCTGGTGGTGGCGGCGACGCCGAAGATGCTGGGGTTCGAAGGTTTCTCTCACCCGCTCGTCATGGACCCGGTCCTACAGCCACAGGCATTCGAGATTGCTTTTGTGAACACTTCCGCAAGGCCCTATGAGTCTAACCCCGCCGCCGCCCAGAGCCATTCGGGAATGACCCAGCATGCCAACGGCGGCGGGTGGAAGGCCACGACGGCGACGGTGGATACCACGGCCTACATTGGCCCGAGTGCCTTGGTTCTTAACAGCGCTCAGGTGCGCGGCAACGCCAGGATCGAAGACTACGCGGTGGTCAGGGATACGGCTCAGGTGCGGGACAACGCCGTTGTCAGCGGCCACGCCCTGATCAGGAATACGGCTCAGGTATATGGTAACGCAAGGGTTCGTGACTGGGGAACTGTGATAAACGGCACCCAAGTCTATGGCGACGGCAAGGTGCTGGAGCGAGCTTACGCTGACAACGATAACATCCGTGACCATGGAACCGTCAAGGGCTGGACTTACGATTATGTTGACGGCGGCCAGGCCATCCAGGGCGTTTACGGTTATGCCATCAAGGAGGGCGATTGCGCCAATGGTTCGACCATTGACCATGGGGTTTTGACCTGCTGGGTGTGGGGATTCGATCAGGGCTACGCGGATGGCCGTCCGGATATCGGCTGGCGTTATTGCGAGTATACCTTCCAGAACTACAGTCCGATCTACGCCAAGGACACTTATGGCATTATCCACGGCTGCCTGATGAGTGGAACCACAAAACCCACCACTGTTGACAGTGGTAATACCGCGCGCGGCAAGGTGCTGGCCCTCAACGGAACGGATCAGTATGTGGAACTGCACCGGGATGTGAGCGATTTCAACGATTGCACCATCAGCCTCTGGGTAAATTGGAGTGGTGGGGCCGCCGATCAGAGAATTTGGTCGCTGGGCGACGGCAGCAACAGGCAGATGTACCTGACCCCCCAGGACGGAACCAGCGGTAACCTAAGGCTCGTCGTCACCGATGGCACCACCACCCAGTATCTCGACGGCACCGCGCCTTTGCCGGTCAACACTTGGACCCACGTCGCCGTTACCTTCGGCAATAGCACCGTCACCTACATCCCGAAGGACGGAACTCATCCTTCCTCGCTCAACAAGTGGACTGCCACCGGCACCCTGTATGTGAACGGCGCGGCCACAGGCACGCCGGTTTCGGGGATACTGGTTCCGAACCAGGTTGCCGCCCCCAACACCGCTGACAACGGCAACTGCAATTACCTTGGCCGGGGCAACTCCAGCAATTACTTCGCGGGCCAACTTGACTTGTTTGCCGTTTACGTCAAGGCGCTCAGCATTGCGGAAGTGGCGGCCATAGCAGCTAACGCGGGTTCGACCACCTCGATACCTCCCCAGGCCGATACCACTGCGCCGACGCCGAACCCGCCGACGTGGTTGCAGTCACCGACCGCCCTCGACGAGGCCACGATCCAGATGTCGGCGAATGTCGGCACGGACGCGAGTGGCACGGTCGAGTACTACTTCACCTGTACCTCCGGCGGCGGGCACGATTCGGGCTGGATTTCGGCCAATCGGTACACGGACTGCGGTTTGACTCCCGGTACCAGCTACACTTACACCGTGATGATGCGTGACCGGTGGGGCAACACGACCGCGGCCTCCAGCGTCGGCACCGTGTCCGCCAGCGCTGACTCCGGGGCACCTACTCCGAACCCGGCCACATTCGCCTACGGCCCGATAGGCACCAGCACCACCTCGATCACCATGACGGCCACCAAGGGGACTTGTTCCGGCGGGCTGGTGGAGTATAACTTCACCCGGGACGGCACCACATCCAGCGGCTGGCAGGCCAGCCCTAACTACACCTTCACCGGCCTGGCCGCAGGCTCCAGCCACACCTTCACCGTGCAGATGAGAAATGCCCGGGGCGTCACCGGGACGGCATCCGCAACCTCGGCTTCTATTCAGGCGGCAGACAAGACTGTTCCCACCTTGTACACACTTGGCGAATGGAGCATGAGACCGTATGCCACCATTGACAACTGTGTGTCTATGACCGCGAGGACAATCACCGACAGCGGTGGGGTCCAGTACTCCTTTGAATGCACCAGCGGAGGCGGGCCTTCGAGCGGTTGGATCACTTCCAACACTTACAAGACTGCGGCACTTGCCGACGGAATCTACACCTACCGCTTTCGGGTCCGGCAGCAGAACTCCACCGCCAACGTGACCGGCTACTCTCAATCCTGGAGCGCGACCATTAACCCGACCACCGGCTACCATGTCTGCACGCTCGGCAATCTGGCGACGCTACAGGACCATTACCTGCCCAGTTTCAGCGGCACAGTAGTGCGGGTCAACGCCGACAACTACCTGGTCAAGGAACTGTCCAGCGGCGCGACCATTGGCGTCAGACCTGCCACCGCCCGGTGGGTGACCGACTCCTCGCTTGCGCTGAAGAACGTGACGGTGAAGGGGCACCTCTTCACCTACAGCGGAACCAAGTGGGTGAATTATGCTACCGTGACATCCACGGGCTATCCGACCACCTATGCCGTATCTGGCAAAGTCACCAATACGCTCGGCACCGCGATCTCGGGAGCCACGGTTTACTTTTCAGATACCTCGAACGCCTCCAGCAATTCGATTGTTTCAGCGACGACCGATGCCAACGGCAATTTCAGCAAAGGTGTGACTGCGGGCACCTGGTATGTGGCTGCCGGCGGCAGCGCCTACAATACTTCCGCCGACCGCCTCGTGGTAGTGAGCAACGTTCCTGTGCCGGGCGTCAACTTCGGCCTAGGTTCCAACGCGCGTATCCGAGGTCAGGTGACCCGGCAAAGCGATGGCGCGGCCATGGCCCGAGCCTCGGTGTATTTCTCCCGGTCGCCCGGGGCGTTGGGTAGCCCGGCCTTTACCGCCACCACCGATGTCAGCGGCAACTATACCCAGCAGGTCCAGGATGGAACCTGGTATGTGTGTGCCGGCGCGACCGGCTACTGCGCCTCGGCGGACAAGATCCTCACGGTCAGTGGGGTGGACGTGGCCAATATCAACTTCGACCTGAAATCCAGCACCCGGAACATCCCCGCCACGAACCGGCTGTACTTCTCGGCGGTAACCGATTCCCTGCCCGATAGTGGCAATACCGGCGCCTGGGCTCCCTACCTGCCGGCTGGGGGTTCCTCTTATGCAACCATCGGCAGTCCCACCGTGGCGAGGCTCGGCGGGGTGAAATGGGTGCAGAATTATCGCATGGCCGGCACCACCGGCTTTCGCGTAGCCGGACCTGTCACCGCGATTCCGTGCAGCGGGGTCACGATCGCCACAGCCGCCCGCCCGATCTATGTCAGCCCGGGGGGTGAGCCTCGGGGCGAACTCGTTGACATCATGTATGATCGCCTGGCCCTGGCCATCAGCCACCCCGATGGCCGGATCATGGTCGCCAGGAACGGTAACTGGGGAACCTTCGGCCCTCCCATTCCTCAGAACCAAGCTACCGTCTTGAGCTTGGTGGTTCGGACGAACGGTGCCTTCACCGTCTATACCAACGGCGTTCAGGCCATGACGGGCACTGCCAGCGGCGACTTCAGAACCAACATGGTTCCCACGGGCACCGAGGGATTCAAACAATATGCCAATATCGGTCGAAACGATCCGGACGGATGGTCGGCCTACGAGGGCTACCTCGGCGACGTTTTTGTCTATACCAACGCGATCTCAGATGTCGAACGGCAACAACTGGAAGCGGATTTGACGGCCAAGTTCCGGTCGCCGACCTATACGATCACCACTTCTGTCGGCGCGGGAGGATATATCAATCCGGGCAGCGCTGTGCTGGTCAATCCGGGCGGGAACCAGCCGTTCAGTATCACTCCTCTAGCGGGATATGTCGTGGCCAACGTGACGGTGGACGGGGTTTCCAAGGGTGCCCTCAGCAGTTACACCTTCACCAACGTCATTGTGAATCATACGCTCAGCGCCACCTTCTCCGCAGTGCCGGTGACGCCGCCGACACTGACCATTTCCGCTAACGGCAGCGGCGGACTGGACATTACCTGGCCCGACACTTACACCGGTTCGTTGCTTGGGTCGTCAACTCTTGGTGCGGGGGCCGATTGGACGCCAGCAGGGGGAACTCCGGCCCACGTCGGGGGCCGCTACAAGGTCACCGTGACGCCGGGCGGGAACACGACGTTTTATGGCCTGAGCCGGTAATCTGGCACCCACTGGGGCCGGTTCGGGCGGGAGAAATGGTGAGCCTGTATCGAATTGACGGGGTTCCGGTCAATTTCATCCCGGACAA
This sequence comes from uncultured Verrucomicrobiota bacterium, assembly GCA_903847485.1. Lineage (GTDB taxonomy): Bacteria > Verrucomicrobiota > Verrucomicrobiia > Limisphaerales > JAJXZI01 > CAINDV01. The sequence continues at coordinate 4,033 of CAINDV010000368.1, read as the reverse complement.
TTCGGAAATGTGCGTCTTAGTAGCCAGAGAAACTAAGTGTCTTGGCCGAGATGTTATGATGGTTTGCCTTCCGTTTCGTTTGCTCGTTGGCCTGCGCTCACTGAGGCTTAGCGGGCGAAAGATGGAAATGGCCGAAACTCACCTGGCGGGCCTCGGCATGTTCGTTAGAGCGGCCTTCGGCAAGGCTTGCCAATCACGCGGTCACGAGGCTCCGCTCGGAGCCTGCAAAGCCAGAGAGCCAGCAAGATTCACGCAGACAATCATTTAGACGATCAGATGCGTTCACGGAATCCCAGAATAGATGTTGGTAATGACAAGCGTTTCAACGCTGGGGTTTTCTCTTTTGCCCTGCCGGGTTGAAACTGGCGTGCGCAAAACCTGATTTGCGCCCCCACCAGGAGTCTCTCATCCAGACCGTCCTCTTGGGAGGCCAGAGATATGCGCGACACCTGTCCTACACCACCGACTGGAAGCCTGTGCTACTTGAACTTAGGTCCTTGAGTTCAAAAGCCCCGGACTGCCACTCGTTCTTGACGCGCGTGGCCACAAGCCGCCAGCCAGCGGCTTCGTAGGTGTGGCGCACGGATGCAAACTCCCGCTGTAGAATTCCGGCGATGACCAACCGCCCGCCGGGAGTGACGCGGTCGGTGACTTGCTGGAGTGCGCGGCATAGGAGGTCAGCAAGCAGATTTGCACAGACTAGGTTGAACGTCGCGGCACGTCCGCGTGGCGGAAGGGTCATGTCCTGCTGGGTGAGGCGGATGCTCTTCGTAACCGCGTTGCTGCGAAGGTTTTGGCGGGCGACCCGGACGGCTTCGGGATCAAAATCAAAGGCATGGACCGGCGCGTAGCCCAGCTTCGCCGCGGCGATCGCTAGAATCCCGGAGCCGGTGCCTATGTCCAGGCACGATTGCGCGGTCCCCGGCTGGCGAAAGGCCGCTAACTGACGCAGGCAAAACGAAGTCGTCGGATGCTGCCCGGTGCCGAAGCTCATGCCCGGATCGAGCACCACGAGGGCTTGCCCGCGCTGTGGTGAGCGCTGGCTCCAACTCGGTTTGACCAGCAAGCGCGCGCCGATTTCCAAGGGCTTGAAGTGGCGTTTCCACGACTCAGCCCAGTCTTCACGGCGGAGTTTCTTCCAAGTGAGACGGGCTTGGGGATCGAACTGGGTCACTGACGTGAGGAGTCTCTTGGTGTCCGAATCGCGGCACGGTAACTCCGTCGGTTTCGCCTCCACGAACGCCATGACCGTGCAGACTCCAGTTTCGACATCGTCGTAACTGGCCACCACGGGGCCGAAGATCTCTTGCAACCAGCGCGTGATGGCTGGCTCCGCCTCTGAATTCGTTACAACGGAGAGTTGCCAGAGAGCTGGGTGCTTCATACCGGCAGGTGCCGCCAGGGGGAGAAGTTGAGTAACTGCACCTCGGCATGCTCCGGGGTAATTTCGACCTGCGTCACACTGGCGTAATCCACTTCGAAGGCGCTGAATTTCCGCAGCGGCAAATCCAGCAAGATGGCCAGCAGCATTCGCACGATGCCGCCATGACAGAATACAGCCACAGTCTGTCCCGCGTGGTCGCGCAGGATTTGCCGTAGGCACGGCTCGACACGGGCGCGCAGCACGGCGGCGGATTCGCCGTTGGGCAAGTCGCCGCGTTCCAGCGCCTCGAGCCAGTCATAGGCGCTGAGGTTGAACTTCGACTGGATTTCGTCCCAGCGGTGCCCGGTCCAGTCGCCGAAATCCACCTCGCGCAAATCGGCCAGCACGGTCGGTCGCGGAGAGCCGTTGATTAGCAGTGGCGCGAGGGTTTGCTGCGCGCGCTTCATCGGGCTGGAATAGATGGCGTCGAACTTCAGTCGGTGAAGGTAATGGGCGAGTTGCTCCGCTTGCTCATGGCCATGCTCGGAAAGGTCCATATCAATCCGACCACCGAAGATGCCGTGATACTTCCGCTCCACTTCGGCGTGGCGGATGAGAAAGAGTTCGGTCGGAGACATGCGCGGAGTGTTGGCCCGGAGGGACTCGGCAAGAGAGTGCCCGACTTACGCTGGGGCCAGGGCCGTCTGCTGTGCGATAAGCAGTTCGCGGATGCCGGCCTTGCCGAGGGCGAGCAGTTCGGCGAGCTGACTTTCGGTGAACGTGGCTTCCTCGCCGGAGCCTTGCACTTCGATGAACTCGCTGGCGGCGTTCATAACTAGGTTCATGTCCACGGTAGCGGCGACATCCTCCTCGTAGCAAAGGTCAAGGAGTGCCTGATCTTTCACGATGCCCACGCTGACGGCGGCGACGGCAGCGGCGAGCGGGTTGGCGGTAAGCCGGCCAGCGGCTTGCAGTTTGCGCAGTGCCAGCGCGAGGGCCACGTAGCTGCCGGTGATGGCGGCGGTGCGCGTGCCGCCATCGGCTTGCAACACGTCGCAGTCCACCCAGATGGTGCGCGACCCCATTTTCTCCAAGTCAATCGCCGTGCGGAGCGAGCGCCCGATGAGGCGCTGGATTTCCACCGAACGGCCGTCGAGCTTGCCCTTGGTGATGTCGCGCGGTTTCCGCTGGAGGGTGGAGTAAGGGAGCATCGAGTATTCGGCGGTGAGCCAGCCGCCCACGACGCCTTGCTCTTTCATCCAGCGCGGCACGCCATCCTCAATCATTACCGCGCAGACGACCCGAGTGTTGCCCCACTCAATGAGCGTGGACCCGGTGGCGTTGGGCGCGATGTGGTTTTGGAAACGCAGGGGCCGCAGTTGGCCGGCGGTGCGTCCGCCGAGGCGGACGAGTGAGGAGCTGGATTGAGCTTCAGCCATGATGCGAAAGGGGCGGTGAAAGAGATTAAGAACTCAGGAACTTAGGAACTTAGGAGCCAGGAGTCAGGGAATCTCTTTTCTGATTTTCTGAGTTCCTAATTACTTCCCGGCGCTGGTCAAGATCCCGGCGAAGAGGCTTTCGAGGCTGTTCAACGGCAGGTCCTTCTTGGGATTGAGCAACTGGCGCAGGTATTCGATGGCGTCGGAAGTGGTCTTGACGGCGCGGGGCAGCGTGCCGCCACAAGCGTTGGGATGGCCGCCGCCCTGAAGCCGGGTGGCGATCTTGAGGGCTTCGCCGTTACGGCTGCGGAGGCTGACGAGCTGACTGCCGTTGCCGGTGCGGTTGAGCGTGATGAGCACCTGGTAGCGTGCGCCGGGTTCGTCGAGCAGATAGTGGACGATGAGGTTGGTGTTGCCGACGACGGTTTCGACGACCGCAACCGTGGGGGTGATTTCGCGGATGTTCTTCCGGCTCCAAGCCAAGCCGATCGGATCCTCGACGCGGCGTTTGACGGCCATGACTTCGAGCAGCGGATGGTCGAGTAACCGTTCGATCTCGCCTGCCAAGAGGTCGTAGAGACTCCAGAAGCCGTAGATTTTCACCAGGCTGGCGTAGTCGTTGGCGAGCAGGAAGTCGGGATCGTTTTCGAGGAACAGATCGGCGACGTTGCTCAGGTGAACTAGGCGATCCAAGGCCGGGGAGGCGATGCCGGACTGCCGGCAAAGCTCGTAGCAGAGGAGGCTGGCGGACTTGGTGGCGTCGTGGATCAACCGTCCCTGGCGCGGCTGGGCCTCGGCGGGGTGATGGTCAATGACCACCCAATCCGGCTTGTCGAGTCGTGCGTCGAAAGCCAGGTCGGTGACCCAGGCGGATTTTTCGCGGTGGTCGCGCTGCTTCCAGCCAGTGTAGTGATAGGCATGCAGCGGCACGTCCGCACCGAAGAGCTGTTTGGCAAGGCGGCGCAACAACACCCCGGCAATCAAGCCGTCGAGATCACTCTCGTGGGTGAAGAGCGCGTCAGGTTTGGGCAAAGACAACATGCGAGCAAGTTAACGGAACGGTGCGGGCGTGGCTAGAAAGGAATCGCGCCTTTAGGCAGGGGAGGTGCATCTCAACACCTGAGGATGTCTGGGCAAGGATTTTCTTGGGGGCGGCACATGGGTCAGGCGGTGACGGCGTAGGGGCTTTTGCGATGGGCGAGCTGGCGCAGATAGGCCGCTTCGTCGTAGG
>CAINDV010000367.1 GCA_903847485.1 uncultured Verrucomicrobiota bacterium | reverse complement strand
GGGGCGGGGCGAATTTTGGGCTGGCTTATCCGGGGCGATTCGGCAGGTTGGGGGGCGTGGGGGGACGGGATGTCCGCTCGCCGGCGGGAGCCGCATGATTTCGGGCCGGTAAAGAAGCTGGTCCGGGAAACAACAGACAAACCTAAACAAAGTAGAAATACGGAAAGAACAAATAGTATGAAGAACATGATCCAATTGGTGACCTGTGCTGTCGTGACCGCGATGAGTATGGAGGCGGCCAAGGCCGCTCTCAACATCCCGTCCAACGGTTCGGATGGCGACCTGGTCGTTACCAATAACACGGTGATTGACCTGAGCCGGGCACCCACCGCCAAATGGGACAGCATCAACACCGGTGCCAACATCGGCATTGGCCGCTATGACTCCAACAAGTGGGCGGTGGTGTACCACTACCGCAGCGTCAGAATCGAAGGCGGTGCCACCGTCACCTTCCAGAACCACGCCAGCCGTGCGCCGGTGGTGTGGTTGGTGCAGAGCAATGCTACTATCAATGGGACGGTCAGCTTGGATGGACAGACGGGCTTGACCCCGCCGGGGCTGGCTGAGCCTGGTCCTGGCGGGTTCCGAGGCGGCGCAGGCTACTACGCTTCCGGCGCTTCCGAGGCTGCGGGCTTTGGACCTGGTGGCGGCGGCATTGACCTGTCTGGAGACGCTGACTGGAACGCTCCCTTTGGGGGCGGTGGCAGTTACGGATCGCTTGCCCCAAGGGGATCATCAACCTACGGGAATACCTCACTGATCCCATTGGTCGGCGGATCAGGTGGCGGAGGCGGATTCTACGAATTTGGTGCAGGAGGCGGAGGCGGAGGCGGGGCCATTCTGGTGGCTTGCAGTGGACATCTTTCGCTTTTCGGGTCTGTCCGGGCGAGCGGCGGGCGTGGAGCCAGCATGAATTCTCGCTATGGTACTCCGACGGGGTGTGGTAGTGGAGGAGGGATTCGACTTATAGCCGAAGAGGTTAACGGTAGCGGTGTCATCGAAGCAATTGGAGGACAGAGTTCTCCATACGGTGGTATGGCTGGAGGCCTCGGCCGAATCCGTATCGAACGACAGACGAACTCGTTCAGCGGGACCATCGCCCCAACCGGCCCCAGTGTCGTAGAACTGCCTGCGGGTGCTACTCCTGTGATCTGGCTCCCAACCAATGGCCCCACGGTCAAAATTGTTTCCATCGGTGGCAACCCCGCCCCCACCGACCCGCGTGCTGAGTTCGGTGCCATAGGCGCAGACTTGGTCCTGCCCCAAATCACTAATGTCACCGTGGTTGTCGAGACAACCTATGTGGAGTGGACGACTAACGTGACCCTGAGGGCTTCGGTGATCACCGTCCGCGCCACTCCACGCTCCGACGGCAACTACACGGAAGCCACCGCCGCATTAACCACGGTCGTCAGTGAAGACCCGCCGGTCGCTCGCTGGACCGCCAACGTGCCAGTGAGAGACGGCTACGCGGCCATCCAGGTGAAAGTGGTCCGGCCCTGAGTTCGTGGCAGTTCTTAGGTAAAGCTTTCCCAGGCTTACTGCCATGAATACCTTACAACTTCCCGGCCCGTGGCATCGGGCTGCGGTTGCAAGGGGAGCGCCCGCCGGTAGCGCAGACTTTCCAGTCTGCTGTATCGCCGACTTTCCAGTCGGCGAACCGTCGGCGGCGTCGGTGCGTTCGCTCTCATTCCACGCTTCGCAGGTTGGAAAACCTGCGATACGGCAGACAGGAATGTCTGCGCTACGGAATCCAGCGACCGCGCTTGTGTCCGGCGAGACGCCAGACACGACACGCCAGCGGCGTGTGCTCCCCAGTGCGTCTCTCATATTGCGCGCCAGCGTCTTGGAGTGCGGCAGTCCTCTGCCGCTTTCGAGATGCGCGCAACCTACCCAAAGCGCCAGAGGACTGGCGCAGTCCAAGACCTCGCGGAGTCCGGGAGCCGCCCGCACATGCTGGCCGTTCCTCGTGATTCTGGCGCTGGTTTGGCTGGCGTTCGCGCCCTTCGCCCAAGCCCAGATTGATACCAATCTCATGCAGGAGGTCATCTCGCGTGAGTTCTCCATCCACGTCGGCGGGGTGCAGGTGCCGGAATACAAGGAACTCGTCTCGCGTGAGTTCTCGATCTTCGTCGGCGACGAGCCTACTCCGCCCTGGAAGCAGGCGGTCTCCCGCGAAGTCAGCATCGTCGTCACCACGCCGGCCTGGCCCGCCAAGGTCGCGCCGTTGGTGGTAACACCCACACCCACCGGTGAGTCGGTCACACTCTCGTGGCTCGGCTACAACGAATGGGCGCAGAAGGATGTGACCGGCTACCGGCTTTACATCTCCAGCCGGCCCTTCACGGATGTCTCCCAGATGACGAACTTCGTGTTCGTGCCGGGAGAGACCTTCACGTTCACCTTCACCAACCTGCCAGCCTGGCAGGACCACTACTTCGCGGTGGTGGCGGTGGACGCGCTGGGCGGGTTTGACCCAGAGGTGAATTACGCCGCCGCCTACATCATCGCTCGCGAGGTCGTGACGCGAGAGTTCTCCGTCTTCATCGGCGACGAGCCGACGCCGCCGTGGAAGCAGGTGGCTTCGCGGGAGGTCAGCATCGTGGTGACGACGCCGGAATGGCCCGCGCCGGTCACTAACCTGACAGTGAATCCCACACCTACTGGCGAGACAGTCACGCTGTCGTGGCTCGGCTACAACGAGTGGGCACAACGGGACGTGACGCACTACGACATCTACATGTCCACCCGGGGCTTCACCGATGTGTCGCGGATGACGCCCTACGCCACGGTGCGCGGGGAAACCTTCACCCTCATACTCACCAACCTGACCGCCTGGGAAGATCATTTCTTCGCCGTGGTGGCGGTGGATGCGTTGGGCGGATCTAACTCGGTGGTGCAGTATGCCGCCGCTTATGTGATCGCCAAAGAGGTGGCGTCGCGGGAGTTCTCGGTCTTCATTGGCGCGGAGCCGGACCCGCCTTACAAACAGGTGGCTTCGCGTGAGGTGAGCATCGTGGTCAGCACGCCAGCGGTGCCGGACCCGGTGACGTGTTCCAACTGCGTCTTCGCGGCGCGGGACTCAGTGGGTTCGTTCAGCGCGCTGGACCTAGACTGGACGGCTTACAACGAGGTCGGGCAGAAGGACGTGGTGCGGTATCGCGTGTATCTCGGCCCGGCCTATTACGACAACGTGTCGGCCTTGTCGCCTTACATGTATGTGCCGGCGGAGACGAAACGCTGCACGGTCACCGGGCTGTATCCCTACGGCGTTTACTACGTGGCGGTGGTGGCGGAGGACGTGCTGGGGCAGTTCGATCCGGAGGTGCGGTCGCAGTCAGCGCAGGCGTCCGTGGACCGCGTCCGCGAAGTGCAGAACCTCGCGGCGGTCTGCGGCACTAACTCTAACTCACTGACCTTCACCTGGCAGCCGCCGGCCGGCTCGGACCCGCGCTCAAACGACCTGTTGGTGGCCTACAATGTGCATACGAACGGCAACGCCACGCCGGTGGTGCTGGACCGGTGGGCGGTGAGCTACACGGCGACGAACCTGCCGCCGGGGCACGGATATAACTTCGTCATCAAGACGGTGGACAATTCCAACCGGGTCAGCGAAGGGGCATCGTCGCTGGCGGCGACGCTGGTGCCGAATCCGGCGCAGACGGTGGCACACACGTTCTATGGCATCACGCGGGTGGCGTGGGAATGGGTGGAGCCGGAGGAAGTGATTGAGCGTTTCTTAGTGTACATGGCGGAGACGAACTTTACGTCCGTCGCCGGCCTGACGGCAGCACAGAGCACGCGCGGTCACTCGGCGGACTTCGTCAACCTGCTCACCGGGAGGACGTATTACTTCGCCGTGACGACGCGGAACATCGGCGGGTGCGATTCGACAGGCCTGCCGATCAAGGTGGTGGCACACACGCCGGGCGGCACTAATGCGCCGGTGGTGTTGCAACCGGGGAGTTATGACGCGGGAGTGTTCACGATCATCACGGATGGTCCGCTGGGGGCGGATTACGTGCTGATGGAGTCCGCCAATCTGCGGGATTGGGTCCGTCTGAGCACTAACACGCCGGCGGTGCTGCCCTACGCGGTGACGGTGACAAACGCGCCGGGGTTGAGCCGGTTCTACCGGGTGTTGATCCAGTAAGCGACCACCTAACAAGGTGAGTGCCGGGATGTCAGTCAAACAACCCACTAACCCGGTGTCGGAATGCGATGCGGCGGCGCGGCAAAAGAATAGTCGCGCCGCCGCAGTTTTGACGCGAAGGAGTTAGAGCATGTTTGAAAAGTCGTCCAGTGGTAGGGCGAGGCTCCTGCCGAGCCTTTCGGAACCAGCGCGCGGCGGCGACCATCGAGGCTCGGCAGG
>CAINDV010000366.1 GCA_903847485.1 uncultured Verrucomicrobiota bacterium | reverse complement strand
TTCCGTGAACCGGCAGACAAGAATGTCTGCCCTACAAGCACTTGGCTCTGTTCCCGCCAGGCCACCTTCGGCGTTCGGGATAATGAGAGTCGCAGCCACGAACTGGGAACACCTTGGTAAAGCTGGAGACCGGCGCGCCGCCGGTCCTACGCGGGCGGTGACTTAGGACGCGGCCAGCCCTTCGCGGAGGGCGAAGCTGATTAGTCCGGCGGAACTGTCGCACCCCAGTTTGGCCTTCAAGCGGGACCGGTAGGCTTCGATGGACTTGGCGGTGACGCCTAACTGGACCGCCATCTCTTTGTTGCGTTTGCCTTGCACTAGTAACTGGAGCAGTTGGCGCTCACGCTCCGAGAGTGGCGGCGTGGTCGGCGCGGCGGCGAGCAGGTGCTCCCGGCAGTACCGGGCCAGCGCCGCCGCTACCTCCGGCGAGAAGTAGCCCTGGCCAGCCATGACGGCTTGGATGGCGCGGGTCAACTCTTCGGGCGAGTTCTCCTTGATGACATAGGCCAAGGCACCGGCCCGGAGGGCGTCCAGGATGAGCGGGACGCTGGAATCGCCGGAGAGCATGATGACTTTGATGCCGGGATGCCGGGCCAGCAGGCGGCGTGTGGTCTCGACGCCACTAACTTCCGGCAGATGGGCGTCCATGATGACTAAGTCGGGCGGGTGGGCGGCTATCTGCTCGAGGGCGGAGCGGCAACTGTCGGCCTCCGCCACCGCTTGTATGCCTGGCAGCCCTGCCAGCATCAGGCGGAGGCCGTGGCGCACGATGGTGTGGTCATCCACCAGCAGGAGGCGGAGGGTGCCGGAGTTGGTAAGTGGTTTCATGGTAAGTGGGCGCGAAGGCCGAATGAATGACGAAGGCCGAATGACGAAGCCCGAAACCCGTTGGATCCGCGATTGGGCGGAGCGCAAGGCTACCCATACAACCGACCCATTGGCGACAACGCTTCGTCATTCATTCGTCATTCCGTCAGCCTTCAGCCTTACCGGCGGCCAAGGGTAGGCGCAGATGGAAGGTGGCCCCGCGCCCCGGTTCACTCTCAAGTCGAATGCTGCCGCCCTGCGCTTCCACCGCCAGCTTGCAGAAGGCCAAACCTAGTCCGGTCGAGCGGCGGCTCCCGATGGTCCGGGCCTCCACCTGGCAGAATTTCTGGAATACCTTCTCATGGTATTCGGCCGCGATGCCAGGGCCGGTGTCGGCAATGGACAGGCGCACGCACGATTCTTCCGGGACGACGGTTATCTGGATGCACCCTTCGGGCGAAGTGAATTTCAGCGCATTGTCCAAGAGATTCTGGAGGATTCGCCCAGTGATGGTCGAGTCACAATGCGCCATGATGGGGTGGGCAGGTATGTGAACCAATATCCGGCGGCCATAAGTCAAAGCCCCCAGTCGCTCAAGGGCAAGGTGGGTTAGTTGGCCCACGTCGCTGGCCTCGCTCCGCAGCGGCATCAGGCCGGTTTCCAGGCGACTAACGTCGAGCAAGGCACTGACCATGTCGCACAATGCCTTGGTGGACTTCTGCGCCGCGCACAGGTCTCTCTCGAAGTTCGGGGCGTTGGCCTTATCTCGCGCGAGCATGTCGAGATAGCCAACCATGCCCGTCAAAGGGCCGCGCAGGTCGTGAACGATCATGTGGACCAAGTCATCGCGCTGCTGCTCCAGCTTGCGCAGCTTCTGCAAGGCCACCTCGACTTGGTCCCGCTGCCGCACCACTTCGATCCTGGTGTGGCGCAGAGCCAGGTGATTGCGCACCCTGGCTTTAACGAGCGCGGGGTTAAAGGGCTTGGTGATGTAATCCGCCGCGCCGAGGTTCAGCCCTTTCTCCTCGTCGCTATCCTCTGATAAGGCCGTCAGGAAGATCACCGGTATGTCGCGGGTGCCCGGGTTGGCTTGGAGCTGCGTGCAGACCTCATAGCCGTCCATGCCCGGCATCATGATGTCCAAAAGGATCAAGTCCGGCTTCACGGTGGCCAGCGCGGCGAGCGCGGTGGGACCGTCCTGGATCACACTCACGTCATAAGTGTCGGCCAGCGCCGCCAATAAGACCTCTGTGTTGGCGACCAAGTCGTCAACGATGAGGATCGTATCTCTCCGGGCCGG
>CAINDV010000365.1 GCA_903847485.1 uncultured Verrucomicrobiota bacterium | reverse complement strand
GCAGGTTTCCAACCTGCTGTATCGCAGATTTCCAATCTGCGGGCCTCTCGGACTTCGAACGGTCTGCCGAATGGAATTCGGCGATACAGCAGGTTGGAAACCTGCGCTACGGGCTTCCGACAGGCAGCGGCCCGATTTGTCCGGGTTAGAGTCGGCGGCATTTCGGACCTCGAGTTTCGGACTTCGGATTTCATTCGGATTTCGGATTTCGGATTTCGGATTTGTCCTCGCCCGCCGGCAGCTCAATCGTAAACCTGCTCCCCCTCCTCACTTCACTCTCCACCGTCACCACGCCGCCGTGCGCCTCGACGATGTGTTTGACGATGCTCAGGCCAATACCCACGCCCGGTGTCTCGCGGCGAAGCTCGGAGCCGAGCCGATAGAATCGCTCGAAGATCCGCTGGTGCTCGGAGGCGGGGATGCCTGGACCGTGGTCGGATACGGAGAGATGAAGACGAGGATGGAGAATGGAGGATGGAGGATGGACTGCCGCACTTCGGACTTCGGACTTCGGACTTCGGACTTCCACGCCAACCGTGACCGTCTCGCCCGACGGCGAGTGTTTGATGGCGTTGTCGAGGAGGTTCACCAACGCTTGCTGGATGGCGCGGGCATCGAGGAGGAAGTCCGAAGTGCGAAGATCGAAGTCCGTAACTGCCAGTTTTACATTGCGCGCATCGGCGTAGGGTTGGAGGCAGCGGACGGTTTCTCGCACCAGCGTGGCGAGGTCTGTCGGCTCGAACTCGTATTGCTTGCGGCCCTGCTCGATGCGAGAAAAATCGAGGACGTTCTCAATCAACGCGGCAAGCCGGCGACACTCCTGCCCGATGAAGCCAAAATACTCCCGCTGCTTTTCCGGCGCGGTGACGGTCCCGCGCTCCAGGCTTTCCGCCATGAGCCGCACGCTGGCAATCGGGGCGCGCAACTCGTGCGAGACGCTGGACACGAAGTTGGATTTCTGCTGATTCAGCGCCAGTTGCCGAAGCAACGAGCGGCGCAGTGCCCACGCCGCCGCCGTCCCGGCTGCCAGCGCGCCGATGATCAATGCCGCAATGATCGCCTGCCGACGCGCGACTGAGCGGAAGTAGGCGTTCGCATCCCGCAAGCCGACGCTGACGACGAGCGGGAAATCCCGCGAGCGGATGGACTGAGCCAGCGCGCCCGGCGAGACGTTTTGAGTTCCGGGCAGCGGCGGCCACGTCATCTTTTCGCCGCACACCTCAGCCACCATGACGAAGCGCTGCCAGAGCCGGGGACCGTGGTCGAGCATGGAGGCTCGGAGTTCCCTGGCGGGCAAGGCTGCGTAGATCAACTCGGTCCGCATGTGGGCGCCCGGCGCGAGTGCCGGCCAGCCCGGCGGAGGTTTCTGCCGCACGGCAAGCCAGCGCTCCGGCGCGTTGACCCATAACATGTCCGGCCAGGCGTTTGTACCCAGTTGGGCGACGGCTTCGTCGAAGAGACGTCGGCCCCGGTCGGCATCGGTCCAAGACTGGAAGATCATGTCCTCACGCCAGTTGTTCCCCATGGACTGCGCCAACTGCGGGCCAAGAGACTTGAGCCGGCGGAGACAGTCATCGGTCAGCGGCGAGGCTGGCAGGTTGCAAAGGTAGTTCACCAGCTCGACGGGACGCCGTTGCCAGTCCTGCGGCAGGTTTGCAAACTGATTGGTGGCAAGATCCAGAATCTTCTGCGCCGCCAGCACATACACAGAAAGCCCGGACTCGGTCGAAGCATCACCGCCGATGACGAAATCGCCGAGGATGTCGTTGTAAGCAGCGATGGCCGGAGCGAAATCGCCGAGCGCTTCGATGGCTTGAGCTCGGCGCAACAGTGCGAGCGGACGAAAACGGGAGTTGGCGATGCCTGCGTGAAAGTCAGCCATCGGCTCCGTGCCCAAGCGGCGACGTCCCTGAAGGAAATCGAGGTAAAACGCGGCGGCATTCGTCCAGTCGTGACGCTCGAAAGCGGCTTCAGCGGCTCGCCATTGCTCCAGCTTGGCCTTCTTCAGGTCGCCGAAATCCTTGTCGGTGAGCGGCGCTGGGGCGGGCGGCCAGGCCCGCGGGCTGGGGCTGCTCAGGGTGAATTGCTCGTTCAAGATGAGGAGGTCGCAGTGGCTGGTCGCCCGGAAACCGGAGCCTACAAACTCGACCACCCGCAACGCGCCCTCCGCCGAAGTGAGGACGCGCGCGGCAACTTCCTCCGCGAGCGCCTTGGCTTCCTCCTGCGCAGAGCGTTGATCCAGAACCAGCGTCCAGCCCGCCATCCCAGCGAGCAGCAGCAGCGGTAACAACACCACGGCGAATGGCCAGAGCATTGGCAGAGTGGCCCCCGGAGAGCCGGCCTCCGGCCCGGCGTGAATTTGTGAGTGGCGTGAGAACGAACTTGCCGGGCCGGAGGCCGGCGCTCCGGAGGGTTGCTCGGCGGCGGCAAGCGGAGCGAGTCTACGCAACTGCCACCAAACGCAGCCGATCACGGTGGCGAAACAAACCAGCGCCAGCACTTGCCGCAGGCCGAAGGATTCTCCAGCGCGGAGAGAGTTCAAGAGAAGACCGCCGCTGGCGAAAACGAAACACGGCAGTGCGAAGCGGAGCATTTGCTGACGGCGGCGATGTGGCGTCGCGCTGCGGCGGAGCATCAGGACGGCACCGCCCAGCGGCACCAGGAAGGCGAGCGCCAGCAGGATGTAGGGCCAGTTCTTCACGCGGCCACAGGATGAGGGTTATCGTGGTTCACAGGCAACATCCTACGGCAAGCTGCGCCGGGGCTTGTCACAGTTTTGCAAAATGCCCGTGCCTCTGGAGCGCCGGCCTCCGGTCCGGCACGTTCGATCCATGGCCACCGACGAATTCGAGCCGGGCCGGAGGCATCGGTATCTACACATGTTGGGGGCAGTTTTGTGCAGCCGGCTTGAACAACTGCGCCGCCAGCTCGCGCAGATGGGCCAGATCCTGCTGTTCGAGCAGATCCAGCAGCGCCAGGAGCACCCAGGTCCCGGCCAGCAGCG
>CAINDV010000364.1 GCA_903847485.1 uncultured Verrucomicrobiota bacterium | reverse complement strand
CTTTGAAGCCGCGTCGCGCCAGTTCCGTGGCGATGGCGGCGGCGACGGTTGTCTTGCCCACGCCGCCTTTGCCCATCGTCATGATGACGCCCCGGCCGGCTTGGGCAAATTCATCCACCAACTTGGTCAGCGAAACCAGCGAAGGAAGCGGCGCCGAATGGGCGGCTGGCAAAGCTGGCGGCAGCGGCCCGGCGGCGTCCTGCACCAGCGCCCGCAGCGCCGGGAGGCCCAGCAGATTGTGGGCGCGCAACGGCACTTCGGTGACCGGCAGGCTCGCAAGGAAGCTTGCGCTCGCGGCCAACGCTTTTGCCCCACGCCCTTCCAGGGCCTGGGCCACCGGGTCGGAGTCCGTTGCCTTGAACAGCCCGTTCAGGATGAGTCGTTGATTGCGCACCCCAATGGCGGCGAGTTCGCCGCTGGTGCGTTCAGCTTCGGTCAGTGCGGCCTTCTGGGCGCGACTCACCAGCACCAGCGTCGTGCGCTGGCAATCCGCCATCGCCGCCACGGCGTTCTCGTAGATCACCCGCTGCTGCTGCAACCCCGACAGCGGTCCCAGGCAAGAGTTGCCGGTGGTGTTAGTGTCCAGAAAGCCGGTCCAGGCCGTGGGCAGCGTCATCAGCCGCAACGTGTGCCCGGTCGGGGCGGTGTCGAAAATGACATGCTCGAATTCGGCGGTCGCTTCCGGTTGGCCAAGCAACCGGGAAAACTCATCGAACGCGGCAATCTCCATCGTGCAAGCGCCGGAGAGCTGTTCCTCCATGCCTCGCACTACGGCGTCCGGCAGCTTGCCGCGATACGGCCCGACGAGTCGCTCGCGGTAGGCGTGGGCGGCGACTTCCGGGTCAATGTTCAAGGCCAAGAGCTTCGGCACGCCGGGAATCTGCGTGGGCGCCCCGTTGAGTTTCTGGCCAAGAACCTCATCCAGGTTCGACGCGGGGTCGGTGCTAACGAGCAGCACGCGTAGTCCCCGGTCAGCCAAGGCGATGGCGGAAGCACAAGCCAGCGAGGTTTTTCCGACGCCGCCCTTGCCGGTGAAGAATAGAAAGCGCGTTGCCTTCTCCAGGAACCGGTTCAAGGTGCGATTGTCAGGCAAATGGTTCATTCAGGACAACGCCTAGCCACAGCACGGGGCTGTCCCCGCATCCTCTGCGTTGGCCGCTCCACAGCAGGCGTCAGAAACCGCCGACGGATCGCTCAGGCAGGAACCTGTCAGCTTGTCTGCGAGTCTGAGAATGGACTGATGCGGGGAGACTTTCACTTTGCCTCCCATCTCCACAGCCCGCGCCATGTCCGCCTTGGAAACGCCGAGCAACTGGGCCTGGCGGTAATGATACTTGAGGCAAGGCTCGCAATTGGCGGCGATGGCCGCGCCGATGGCGACCAACTCCGCCACGGCCGGACTAAAGAGGCTGTTCTCATCGCGTCCCAAACCAAGGGCCGCGCTCAATTGGCTGCGTTCAGGATAGTGTCCGCTCGTCATCGCCTTCCCGTCCACGAGCAGCAACGGTAGCGCCGCCTCGCCCCTTTCAGTGAGGGCTTGCTTGACGCCGCCAGCGCGGTGTATCCCACGGCAAAAGCTCCAGTCCCGCGGCGTGCCGCCTGCGGTTGATCGCCCGCAGTAACACCCCGAGCTGGTCGCACACCGGTGCATAAGGCTCGTAAGGGATGGCCCGCAGCGCGCCGGCCAATTCCTCCACCGTTTGATGAACCGCTTGTCGCTCGAACTGCCGTTTCAACTCCGCAAAACACGCACGCTCAATGCGCACGGAGGCGTGCCAGAGTCCGTCCCGTCCCCGGCGGCAGCCAATGCTGTAGCCCTCGAAGCGCAACGGACAGCGACGCAAATCCCGGACTTGCTTCCCTTCCTCCGTGAAGAACGAGTGTTGACCATGCGTGGCCAACAGCACGAAGAACCGCCCCCAGCGCAGATACTGAACGCTAGCCGCGCCGGCTTGCTTGCGCCGGGCGCGGGTCCACTTCGACATCGCCAGTCCGTATTGCGCGATGAGTTTCTCGTCCACCGGAACCGGGTTCTTGGGTTCCGGAATCCAGCCGCGCACATAGAAGTAGTAGCCGTGAGCGACGTAGCCGACGGCCAGTTGTTGCACGAACCCCGCCGCCGAAGCGGCCACACACCG
>CAINDV010000363.1 GCA_903847485.1 uncultured Verrucomicrobiota bacterium | reverse complement strand
TCAAGAATCGCTCGTGGAACGATCCCGTGGAACTATGCGTTATCCCTGCTTAAGTTTCAGAGTGAAGCCTATCCGCATCAATCCCGAATGGCATTAGCTTTAGCCACGCAAACGCAAGCCAGACCGTGTCGAAACCGTGTTTACACAGACGTGTGGTTCCGAGTACGACACGCTGCGACTGTAACGCCCGGCTCTAACTGCTGGAAGAGGCACCTCCGCTTTCCATGCGGCGGTTGGCCAGGCATGGGTTTCTGTTGTAACTTGTCTTTGGGCGCTCACAGATTGGCCCTTCATCTTTGTGAACGCTTCCAACGCCACTTCGCGCGCTATGCCGTGACTGACGATGGGAAGTGGGTAATTGCCTCCAAGCTCCACTCCGGCGACGCGCAGGATTTCAGCCGGTGCGGCGTGCGGCTGATGCAGCCACTGGTAAGAAAGTCGCGTGAGTTCGGGACACCACTTGCGGACGTATTGGCCGTGGGGGTCAAACTTCTCGCCCTGACTGGTGGGGTTGAACACCCGGAAATACGGCGCGGCATCCGCACCGCAACCCGCAGTCCATTGCCAACCCAGCGTGTTCTGCGCTAGGTCGGCGTCAACAAGCGTGTCCCAGAACCAGCGCGCGCCCTCTTGCCAGGACAGCAGCAAGTCCTTCACGAGAAAGCTCGCGACGATCATTCGCACGCGATTGTGCATCCAGCCGGTTGTCCACAGCTCGCGCATCCCGGCGTCCACGATGGGATAGCCAGTGCGGCCCTTCTGCCACGCGCGAAGCCATTCCGCGTCCTTGCGCCAGGGGAATTTCTTGAAGTCCGCACGCAAGGGTTCGGTGGGTGTGTGCGGAAAGTGATACAGCAAGTGGTGCGCGAACTCACGCCAGCCGATTTCGGCGAGAAATTGCGATGCGCGCCAACGCTCGACGGGCAAGCCGCGCCTTGACGCCATTTGCCTCAGACCATGCCACACCTGACGCGGGCTGATTTCGCCGAAGTGCAGGTGTGGCGACAAACGTGACGTGCCGGTGAGATCGGGGCGGTTGCGTTGGTCGTTGTAATCGTCGAACGCGTTGCTCAGGAAACGGTCTAGGTTGGCGATTGCGCCGGCCTCACCGGGTTGCCACGCCGCGCGCAGCCCGTCTGACCAATTGAGTTTCGGCTCAAGTTCCAGTGCACCGAGCGCGAGCGACTTCGGCCATTTTGACGGCTGGGGAAGATTGTTCGGCGCTGGCAACGGCTCGGCTGGGTCGGGCTTCGCTAGGCAGTGTTTCCAAAACGGGGTGAATACCTGAAACGGCTTCTTGCTCTGGTTCTGAACCGTCCAAGGCTCGTGCAACACGGCCGAGTTGAAACTCTTTACCGTCAGGCCATCACCACTCAAGGCTTCCTTCACCTTGCGGTCGCACTCCACGATGGCCGGCTCGTAGCGGCGATTCCAGAATACCGCGTCCGCGCCAGTCTCCTTGACCAGGGCGCGAAGAGTTTCAAGCGTCGGACCGCACCGGATGACCAATCGAGAGCCAACGGTGCGCAAGCGGTCGTCCAGCGCAGCGAGCGATTGGTGCAGCCACCAGCGTGATGCTGCCCCCGGTGGCCACTCTACTTCTTCCTGCGGCGACCAGATGAACACAGGCACGACCGGCCCGCCGCGCTCTATTGCTGCGGCCAGCGCCAAATTGTCCGCGATGCGAAGATCGTGGCGAAACCTGACGATGATGGGAGCAAGTTTCATCAAGGGAGCGAGTTCACGGACGGCCGGGCGAGGCTTTGATCCACCCAATTTCCAGTCGAAACGGTCCGGCCTGTTTGTCTGCGATGAGAAATCCAACCGAGTTGACCTTCGCAGGATTCAGCGGAGGCACGTCCGTCAGCACCCGGCCACGGAAGGTTG
Source organism: uncultured Verrucomicrobiota bacterium (assembly GCA_903847485.1). GTDB lineage: Bacteria > Verrucomicrobiota > Verrucomicrobiia > Limisphaerales > JAJXZI01 > CAINDV01. The sequence continues at coordinate 6,676 of CAINDV010000363.1, read as the reverse complement.
GCACAAAATCGCTGAACGCCAGCCGATGCTCTTCCCACTCGCCTGCCTTCGTCGTGAAGCTGCATTGGTAAAGCGGGGTTTCGAATCCCTCCCCTGTGCGCACACTGAATTTGTATCGGCGCCCTTCCCCGCGCACCCGGAGGACGAAGGCGTTGAGTCCGGTGAGATTCTGACGCACAGACGGGGATCGCACGGAGGCGAACCCGCCATTGTTCTCGAGCCGCACCGTGCCGCTGAAAACAGCGCCACCGTTGGTCAGCACCTCAAACTGACTGGTGGAAACGCCGCCCATAACATCGTCGTTTACCACTTCCCAGGCTGGTGCGTTGGTCGCGGCCTGAAAGTCGAAGAGGGTTCTGTTGGTAGTGGTGTCAGCTTGCATGGTGATAGCCAGGGATGTGAGCGCGAGCGCGGGAATCAGTCTTACGAAGTTGGTTGGAATCCAAGTCATTTGCGTTTCAAGAGTTTAGGGGTTTAGTCGCCACAGAGTGAAGTTCAACACTGCGGCGAAACTCACCCAGGCCAGATAAGGCACGAGTAACAGCATCGCCGTGCGGCTCACGGAACGGAAGAGAGCGATGGTTGCGGCGATGGCCAGCCAGAGCAGCACGATCTCGGCAAACGCCACACCGGGCCGGTGCCAGCCAAAGAACAGCGGCGTCCAAAGTGCGTTGAGCGCCAGTTGTGCGAGGAAGGTCAGCAGCGGCTTGCGCTGTTTGTCCCAACCACCCTGCCGCCACACCAGCCATGCGGCCACCGCCATCATCGTGTAGAGCGCCGACCAGACCGGACCAAAAATCCACCCCGGCGGATTCCACGCCGGCTTCTTCAACGTGCCGTACCATTCGCCCGGCCCGAAGAGCCCAGCCAACGATGCCACCGCGAAGCAGAGCAATACCCATCCGGACAGCGCGAGCAGGCGGCGACCGATGGGCTGGAATTTGGCCGTAGGGTTTTTCATCGCGGGGTGCGGCGGGGGTTGGGAAGAGCTTGCTCGGCGGCCTGCGCCAGGCCGCGCAGCATCCCGGCGAACACGAGTTGGTGCAACGGCCACACGCCATACCAATAAGCCAGCCCCCACAGTCCGAGCGGATCAAACGTCGCCGTCTGGCGCAGCCGTGTCCCGTTTCCATCCGGTTGCACTTCGAATTCCAGCCATGCCCGGCCCGGCAGTTTCATCTCCGCCGCCAGCCGCAGCCGCTCGTCCGGTTGGAGAGATTCGACGCGCCAGCAATCCAACGTGTCGCCCACGCGCAACCGCTCCGGATCACGGCGACCGCGACGCATTCCCACTCCGCCCATGAGCAGGTCCAGCCAGCCGCGCAACGTCCAAAGCCAGTTAGCATAATGCCAGCCCGCCGCCCCGCCGATGCGTTCGACGGCGGCAAACGCTCTGGCTGGCGACGCCGCGACATGCGCGGACCGCGAGTCCACCAGGCGGTTGCCGAATCGTGTGCCTCCCCATTGCCGGGGTGCGTTCATGGCGGCGGACAAAGCGTCCGACCACCGCGTTTGCGCGAAGCTGGAGTCTTCGTTGCGCACCGCGCACGCAACCGCCTCACGGACGCCGACCGGCCGGATGGAGAACAGGCGTTGGGCGGAATCGTCGCGAACGACGGTCGGATGGCGGAGGCTGTCCACCAACTTGCGACCCACGCGGGCATACAGCGGCGTCACCAGGCCCAGCCACAAGCTCGACAGTCGCGGGGTCAACAGGGGCACGGGAATCATCCACCGCCGCAGTCCGCGCTGCCGCGCGTATTCCCGCATCAGTTCGCCATAGGAGACGCGATCCGGCCCGCCAATCTCGACGATGACGCTGCCCTCCACCTTGACGCACAGCGCCGCCCGGAGATAAGCCAGCACGTCGCCGATGGCGATGGGTTGCGCCGTCACCCGCACCCAGCGCGGCGTCACCATCACCGGCAACCGCTCCACCAATGCGCGGATCATTTCAAACGACAAGCTGCCCGAACCGATGATGATGGACGCCCGGAACTCGAGCACCGGCACACCGTGCGCCCGCAATCGTTCTCCCACCTCGTGTCGGCTGCGGAGGTGCGCCGACAAATCCGGCTCATCCTCGCCCAAGCCTCCAAGATAGATGATACGCTGCACACCCGCGGCCCGCGCGGCGGTGGCGAAATTCTCCGCGGCCTGACGGTCCAGCGTTTCAAAATCGCCCGGCGCGCCCATCGAATGAACAAGTAAAACGCGGCTTCCACACCCTGCATGGCCGCCGACAGCGAAGCCGCGTCGAGCAGGTCGCCTGGCACCACTTCGACGCCGGCCGGCACACGGGGCGACAAATGTTCCGGCTGCCGCGCCAGACACCGCACGCGCCAGCCATCCGCCACCAGCAACGGCAGCAATCTCCCGCCGACATAGCCGGTGGTGCCAGTGAGTAGGATCAGTTTGGCGGAGACCATGGGGCCGTGCCAGGCGGGTGAGAGATACGGTCTGGATTCAGCGGTTCAGGCCGCTTTCTTCCGCCCAGCTTTCCACTCGTCCAGCACGGAGAAGAATTGAAGTGCCTCTGCATCGTTCGGATTGGCGAGCAGCCTTTGTTTCATGCGCAGCGTCTCCAGCTCCGTCACGTCCTCCTGCTCGGCCACATAGTAGGTCGGTTTGGGCCGTTCGCTATAGATCGCGTAGCAATACCAGTTCATGACGAAGGGCTCGCCACTCTTGCGATAGTTCCACGTCTGACCATGAAAGACTTCCCGGTTCAGCAGCTTCTGCTTAAGCGAGCCGACCACGGAGCGGTCCGTGTGTTTGCCTTGCAGCATGCGCGGCGTCTGATTGGCGATCTCGTCGCGACCGTAGCCGGTCATCTTCAGCCAGGCCGCGTTGACGTAAATAATGCGCGGACTTTTGGGGCCTTCCAGCGTCGTGTCCGTAACCATGATGCCCCGGCGCAGGTTTTCCAGCACGATCAACCAATCGAATTTGAGTTGCATAGTCGGTGTCTGTTGTTGGCCGTCACCCTTATTGGCTCCGGCACTGGTTCTGAATCTGCCCGGCTTTTGCCCGAATGGCAAGACGGTCGAACTCGGCCAGTCGGCCCAGATTCTTCAATTGCTTTGCCGTGCGCTGCCCCTGCTTGCAGTCGCGGGTCACGGCACATCCAGAAGTGCCAATAAGGCGTCATGCAGAGATAGGCGTTCACTTGGGCAAGAAAGCCGACGGCAAGGCGGCCTCCATTTTGGGCGCGAGGTTTCAAGGCACCGCCCAGCGATAGGCGGAGAGCGCGTTCAACTCGCGCACGTAGAGGTCGTTGCCCGCAACGGCGAGATGCGCCCAGGATTCCGAATCGCTGAGGCGGAGTTTGCCGAGCAGCTCGAACTGCTTCGGATTGGCGCGCAGGAGATAGAGCAAACCGCGTTGGTCGAGGGCGAGAATGCGGTCGCCTTGCGCCACCAGGCTGGCGTATTTGCCAAAAGCTTCGCTCGCCGTCCAAAGCTCGCGCCCGGTTTCCACTTCGATCGCCATCAGGCGCTGACTCTTGAGGTGTTCGTAGGCGACGCCGTTGATGACCACGGGCGTGGACATGTAGCCTTGCGCCTTGTGCGTCCAGGATTGGGTGACTTTGAACGCACCGTCCGCCTGCGCGACTTTGAAGCCGATCGTCTTGCCGCCATAACTGCTGGTGAACAGCGTGTCGTTGTGAGTGACGGGCGTCAGGATGTTCATGCCGCGGAAGGCTTCAATCGGCTGGCTCCAGAGCACCTTGCCGTCGGCGAGATTCACGCCGGCCAGTTGATTGCGCGTCTGCGCGACAAGCTGCCGCTGGCCCGCCAGCGTGGCGATGACGGGCGACGAAAACGCGCTGCCCCACATGCCGCCCTTGTCCGCCAGCGTGCGCCAGACGACTTCGCCGGTGTGCTTGTTGACTCGCACCAATGCGGCGGCGGCCTGCACATAGACGGCGTCTCCGTCAATCAGTGGCGAGCAGACGAAACCGAAATCAGGCGGCGGCGTCTTGAGTTCTTTGACGAAATCCTTCCGCCAAACCTCCTGGCCGTCGCGCGCGTTGAGGCACACCAGCACGTCTCTCATGCCGGCGACGTAAAGGCGGTCGCCATCCAGCGCAGGAGTCGAACGTACCCAGTCGCCGTTGGACTTCGCGAAGAAGGGCACGCTGATCACGTCTTCCCACTGCGCACGCCAGAGTTCCTTGCCAGTGGCACGGTCAAAGGCCGTTACGATATCGAATTTCTTGTCCTTCGTTTCGGTGGTGAATACCCGGTCGGCGCCCACGATGGGGCCAGAGTAACTGGGCCCCAGTTCCACGCGCCAGACCTCGCGAAGGTGATTCGTGTCGAGCTTCTCGGGCCATGAGGTGCCGGTGATTTGCCCGTCTCGATTCGGCCCGCGCCACTGCGGCCAGGTGGAAGTCTCAGCCGTGGCGTTCAGGGCCGTGAGGTGAATTGCGGTCGCAAGAGTCGCGAGAGCAGGGCGAAGGGTTTTCATGGTGGCGAGGTGGAGAGATGAATAGCCCGAAAGGGATCGTACGTTCTACTGAAGCCATGCGCGTTCACGCGGCCCAGCCTAAGTTCTTTAGTTGAAAGCTTCAATGGAAAGAATCTTCTCCCGCGCGCCCAGTAGGACGCGTCCTTTCAGTTTTCTAAGTTCATCACCGCGGGATGTTGGGCCTCGAGGAGCGCCGGGAGGCGTTCGCGGCCACCGCGCGCGGAGCGCAACTGCTGGCGGAAGCTCTTGGTGTTGCACTTGGATTTCGGAGGGGCCTGCCGGGCACGGCGCACGGCCTCCTTGGAGAGACTGCGCACGCCCCGCCGCACCAGTCCCAGCACCAAGGCCGCGTTCGGGTGGCGCACCCGGCTGAGAGCTTCGTGCAGCGTGATGTCCAGGCAGTGGTGCAGCCGACTCGCAATCACCCAATACTTTCGTTTGAGGCGGAGCCACCCCGCCGCTGGCAGTTGTGCCCGCGTTCGACGGCGCAACAGATACCCCACCTCGCGCGCCCATTTCCCGGAGCGTTTGACGTGCGTTTCCAACCGGGCCGCCAAACGGGCGCCGGGGAATCCCACCTGGCTCGGGGTTACTGCCAGACATTGGAGAAACCGAAGCTCCAGCCGTCCCCGGTGGTGCTCCCGGGTGATGGCCGCGTGCGCGCCGTGGGCGGAGGGGGACAAGGCCTGTGGGGTGAACAGGCTTGGCAGGGTCGCTGGGAGGGTGGGTGGGTTACCTTGGACTGTCAGCAGGTAATCGCCGCCTGGTTCGTGGAGGATTTGCTGGGCGGTCTCGGTCTGGGTGTGCAACGCATCGGCCAGCACGAGTTTGCCGGTGAGTTCCAGTCGGCTCAACACTTGCCGGGCGACCGGTATCTCATTGGTCTTATCCGGCGTCAGCAGCCCGCCCAAGTAGTGTCCGGCCCCGTCCGTCGCGTTGACGATCTCCACGCCCGCGTGGCGCAGCTTCTGGCCGTCCACCACGACTAACTCATCCGGCACCGGCCCCAACACTGGCCGCTGCCAGACTAACAACACCCGTTCCAGCGTCACCGCCGCCACGCCCCGCCACACCCGCCCGCAGCAGGTCTTCTTCGGACTACGCTGCCGACCGGTGCGCCGATCCCGCCGGAAGCCCAAGGGCCGCAACTGCGCCTGACTCGGGGGGTCGGCAAACTGAGCCAGATCCGCCGGGCCGAGCACCACCCCGACCGCCATCGCCAGGACGATCAAGCACCCCCTTCCGGCCACCGGATACGCCAGCGCCTGCGGCCGACGGAACTCCTGGATCTCCGCCCGGGTCAAGGCCATCAGGCTGCGAATCTGCCCCACCGATTCGGAGCCATGCGGGGGCGTCGCCGCCTCCACGCCGGCCCACGCCGCGGGCAGTTGCGGCGCCCGCAATTGGACACCGGCTTTCGGGGTCAATTCCCGCACCCAGATCTGTTTGGGCGTGCCGTGCTTTTGATAGCAGTCCGCCGCGTCCCGCTGCCAGCCGGCCGTGCGCCCCAGAGGCGACCACCCGCTGACTTGGTAAGCCGTGCCCTGGTAGAGTTGCGGATCCACAAACGTCTCCCCCAGGGCGAGGGGATGCTCGCCAACGCTGCTGCCAGTCGGCGGCCAGCCGGGCCAGCATCAGCTTCATGAACCGGCTGAGCAGATTGGGCGCGTGACACTCCGGCAACCCCAGCAGGCGCGCATTGTTCGCCAGCAGCGGGCGGCGGCGGCGGCCTTGTTCGGGCGTCCAGCCGATGAACTCATCGCGCGCCTTGAGGTGAAAGGCGGCCCCGCTCCAGGTGGCCACGGCCAGCCACTGGCCTTGGCAGGTGGCGACGTAGCGCCAGTGCTCACCCACGAGCGTCGCCTCGTGCAGGTAGTGGTGGTCGCAGAGGAGTTGATCGAGCCGGGCGGTGTCCTCCGGCGTGGACACCACCCGGACCTGCAGGTGCTCCAGGAGCTGCTGCTCCTCGGCGGAAAGATGCGGACGTTTTGTTTTGGCCCTGCCCGGAGCCTAAGAAAGTTCCGGCCGGATGTCCCGCAAAAACGGTTATCCCCCTCACCCTGGGGTGCGTGACCGCAGAGTAACTTTGTTCAGGCGGCGAGTTTGACTTTGAGATAGTTGGCGTTGTTGAGGCGATCCCAGCATTCATCCCACCGGTTGCTTTTGAGCGCCAGGCGGAGGTTCAAGACGCTGGTGGCGCCGG
>CAINDV010000362.1 GCA_903847485.1 uncultured Verrucomicrobiota bacterium | reverse complement strand
CCTGCCGAGCTGTCCGGTAGGCTCATTACCGCTGTCGTTGAGGCTCGGCAGAAGCCTCGCCCTACCACGCCTGGCGTTCTCATACACGCTCTGAGAGAGTTGCTCCGGGCGGAGGTCAAAACGTTCCGTCGGCCGCAGGCGTTGGCATATCCGCTGGTCGTGAGGACAGGCCTTTTCCCCTCTGCCTACGGCGCGCACGTGGGCGATCACTCGGGAGCACCACCGGAACCGGTTGGAGATTCGTTTTCTCCAGTGCCTGGAAGTGACCCCCAGCCAGATGGGATTCCCCGGCCCCCGCCTGGCAGCCTGGTTAGAAACGCGGGGCAAACGGTCGGGCGAATGGACGCGCGAGGCGGTGTAGCTGTTGAGCCGCCGGACCCTGGACCAACTGCCAGCGGCGGGGCGGCTCCAACTCAAGCGAAAGTATTGGGTGATTGAGAGTCGGCTGCATCACTGCCTGGACCTCACGATGCACGAGGATCTCAGCCGGGTGCGGAACCCCAATGCGGCCTTCGTGCTAAGGTTAGTGCGGTGGGTGGTGCTCAGTCTATCCAACGAGGCGGTGCGCCGCGCCCGGCAGGCCCGTCCGAAATCCAAGTGCAACACCCAGAGCTTCCGCCAGCAGTTCCGCTCCGCTCACAGTGGACGCGAACGCCTCCCGGCGCTCCTCCAGGCCCAACAGCCTGCGGTGCTGAACTTAGAAAACCGAAAGGACGCGTCCTACCAGGCGACGGGCGGACCTTGCCGCTGATTGACGCCGCCGCGGCAACTTACTACGCTGCACTCTTATTTATGACTGACTTGCAAGATTCATTGCTGGAATTGATTCGCCGCACCTCCGCCGAAGTCCCGGAAGACGTGCATCAGGCCATCGTCGCCGCGCTCGAGCGGGAGAAGCAGGGCACCATTGCCCAGTCCGCGATGGAGATCATCGAGCAGAACATCCAGTTAGCGCGGCGCAAATCCCAGCCGCTCTGCCAGGACACCGGCAGCGTGCTGTTCTATGTGGAAGCGCCGGCGGGCTTTGACCAACTGGCATTTGAAGCTGCCGCGCGGGAGGCGGTGACGCTGGCGACGAAGAAAGGCTTTCTCCGGCAGAATTCCGTGGACTCACTCACCGGTGTCAACGACGGAACTAACGCCGGTCCCGGCGCGCCCACGGTCCATTTCCATCAGCACGCCGCACCGGAAGTTAGTGTCCGCCTGATGCTTAAGGGCGGCGGTTGTGAGAACGTCGGCGCGCAATACTCGTTGCCACAGGAGAAGCTCAAAGCCTACCGCGATCTCGACGGCTGCCGGCGGGTCATCTTGGACGCGGTCCTCCAGGCGCAAGGGAAGGGTTGCGGGCCGGGCATCTTAGGGGTGTGCATTGGCGGGGATCGTGCCACCGGCTATGAGTTCAGCAAACAGCAGTTGCTCCGCCAGCTTGGCGACCGCAACTCCGATTTGCGCTTGGATGCCTTGGAGCAAGACATTCTCCAGACCGCCAACGCCTTAGGCATCGGCCCGATGGGTTTCGGTGGCCAGACCACGCTGTTAGGAGTCAAAGCTTGTGCCGTCAACCGCGTGCCCGCCTCGTTCTTCGTCAGCATCAGCTACATGTGCTGGGCCTTCCGGCGGCAGGGCGTGACGCTGGATGGCACCGGCCAGATCACGAAGTGGCTGTATTGAGAAGTTACTAACTGACGCGAATTGGAATGAAGCGATCCTGAAAAGTTTTCGACGCCCCTAACTCACCTTTGCCTATGCCTAACACCATCTATCTTCTAACCAACGAAGCGATGCCAGGGCTCGTGAAAATTGGATTAACAGAGGACTCCGTGGAAAGCCGAATCAAGACTCTGAGTGCAGCCACAGGTGTTCCACTTCTGTTTGAATGTTATTACGCCGCCGAAGTGGATGACATGCAGCGGGTGGAAAATCTGCTTCACCAACTGTTCGCCGAGCATCGGATCAATCCTAAGAGGGAATTCTTCCGTATCGATCCAGAGAAGGTGGTGCTGGCGCTAAGCATTGGGAATTTCAAGGAAGTCACACCCAGCGAGGTGGTGGTGGATGCAGAAGAGCAAGCGGCGTTGAATAAAGAGAAGGCACGTCGCCCGCGTCTCAAACTTTCAGCCATCGGGATAAATCCGGGGGCAGTGCTCACTTTTTCGCGCGACCCAACGCGCACAGTTGTGGTTGTGCAGGGCAACAAGGTGGAGTTGAACGGAGAGTATCTGAGTCCTTCTGGGGCAGCGCTCCAAATTCTTGGTGAAATGGGCTACAAGACCCCAGCGGCGAGTGGTTCAGAACACTGGATGTTTGAAAACGAGCTTCTCGATGAACGTCGGCAAAGGTTGGAGACTGAGAAACTCCAAGAGACCTCCATCTCGGAACAACACGATGGTACAAACCGAATCTGAAAACTGTTGGTTACCGAGATGATTTATCGCAAACAGGAAGCGGCCACCTTGGTTTTACAAGACGGATCGTTCACGTATAACCTTTAGAGCCACAAAGATTGCCATGACCAAACTCACCACCCTTATCACCGAAACCGCCGTCCGCGCGCTCCAAGTCCGCGCGATGGCACAAGATTGAAAGATGGAATCAGTTTACATCGAGACCAGCGTGGTAAGTTATCTGGTGGCACGTCCTCCGGCAGGCACGCTGGCGCAGCAATGGCACGTCTGGACGCAGGATTGGTGGCGGTTGCGCCAACCCCGGTTCGAGTGTGTGGTTTCAGCAGAGGTGTTACGTGAGGCCGCCGCTGGCACCCCGGAGTTGAGCCGTCAACGACTCGCGGCCCTGAGCACGCTGGCGGTGCTCCGCCGCACTCCGACGGTGGATGAACTCACGGAGGCATTCCTGTCAACGGGAGCCTTGCCGGCCAAAGCCAAGGCAGACGCGCTCCATTTGGCCGTCGCCACGAGTCATCGGGTGGACTACCTTTTGACGTGGAACATGAAACACTTGGCCAATGCCGAAATCCTTCGGCGGTTGCGCCCAGCAGCGGACCAACGCGGATACCTGCTGCCCGTCGTTTGCACGCCGCTACAACTAATGGGGGAAATCGAGTATGAAGACTGACCTGATTCTACAGGAGCTTGAAGTTGTGAAAGAACGCCTGGCCGAGGCTGCGGGCGGGAACACCCAGCGGTTTCTCGATCAGATGGACGCGTGGCTGATGGAACATCCCCACGCGGGACCGGTGGTGAACTGGCCGGAGGACTTACAGGCACGGTTGCGGGCGAGAGAGGCTGCCGCACCGCTGCCGCGTAGCGAACCGTATCGAGTGTTCGACACGATACTCGCCGAACTGCATCGGCTGCGCGCGGCGCAGCACTGCGATAACCATGCCGGCGTTCTGGTTCTGAAGGACGAAGCACCGCCCAAAAAAGACTGACGACACTCAAAATCACCATGACCAAACTTACCACTCCCATCTCCGAAGCCGCCATCCGCGCGCTCAAAGTTGGCGACGAAGTTCACCTCACCGGCGTCCTATTCACTGGGCGCGATGCGGTGCATAAGTACCTGCACGACGGCGGCCAGCTTCCGCCGCAAGTTAGCTTGCGCGAAGGCATCATCTATCACTGTGGCCCGGTGGTAATCAAGGACGCGCAAGGCGACTGGAAGGTCGTCGCCGCCGGCCCGACCACGAGCATCCGCGAAGAGCCTTACCAAGGACAGATCATCCGCGATTTCGGCCTGCGCGGAGTTATCGGCAAAGGCGGCATGGGCGAGCGGACCCTCGCGGCGTGCCAGGAGTATGGCTGCGTCTATCTGCACGCCATCGGCGGGGCGGCGCAAGTGCTGGCCGAGTGCGTGAAGAAGGTTCGCGGCGTCTATCTGCTCGAAGAGTTCGGCTCACCGGAAGCCATCTGGGAAATGGCAGTGGGAGATTTTCCCGTCGTCGTCACGATGGATTCCCATGGCCGCTCGCTCCACCAGGAAGTCATGGAGCGCAGCCAGGCGGAACTGACGCGGCGCTTGTAAGGCGGCGAAGCGTACCGCCGCCAAAGTGCTGGGGCTGAGACACTTCAGCGATCGTCCAATCTGGACCACATGACGCGCCGGACCTCCGCGCCGGAGGTTACAACTTAGTCGAACATCCGCCCCCACCGGCGCGTCCAAGCCGCCCGCATGATAACAACTAAGTTTCTCCGCGCGCTGAACCTCGGCCGCAGTCCGACCCGCCAGCACCAGCTTCACCTGCTCGTGTGGGTTATGCCGATCGTCGGCCTGCTGGGCGGTTTCGCCGGGCCGGCCGACGGCGCGAGCTTCCAACCGCGCGCCACTTGGGCGGAAACATTTCTCGCCAGCCGTGTCGCCTGGCGCGAAACCGCCCAGCAGGCATCCCAACGCGACGCCGCGCTGGAGCGGCTCTGGGAAGAGTGTCGAGAGGCTTTCCCGGTGGCTTGCGACTGGGCGCGGCAAGACTTCGGGGAGAATCCTGCGCGCTGGTTCAATCAGCCGGACGACGCGAATGTCGTGCCTGCCGCGCTGGAGAAGGTGCTCACCGAACTCGGCGACCAAGCCGCCAGCCTGCGCACCGAGCGCGACACCTGGCGTCCGCTGCCGCCGGCCGGCGATGGCCGCTGGCTCGCGCTCTATGCCAAGGCGTGCGAAGCCCGCCGCGCGCTCCGGTTGCAGACGGTATTGGCCAAGGCTCCGAAAATTGTGTTCACCAAGCACCGCACTGTCCGGCCCTCGTTCTTCGCCTACACGGAGGGTCAATCGGACGCCCAGGCGGAACGTAATTTCGTGGCGGGTGCCGACTTATGCTTGCTCGAAATGGACGGAGCCTATGGCCGGATCCGCACCTTGTTAGCCGACCGCGCAGGCGCGATCCGTGATCCCGCCGTATCTTGGTCGGGCGACCGGGTGTTATTTGCCTGGAAGAAATCCGACCTGGGCGATGACTATCATCTCTATGAGTTAGAGATAGCTTCCGGCGAGCTTCGGCAACTTACCTTCGGCCTCGGGTTCGCCGACTACGAGCCAGCCTATCTCCCTAATGGCGACATAGTCTTCTCTTCGACTCGCTGCGTGCAGACGGTGGACTGTTGGTGGACCGAGGTAAGTAATCTCTACACCTGTGATGGCGCGGGCCGGTATCTGCGGCGGTTAGGTTTCGACCAGGTCCACACCGTCTTCCCCACGGTGATGGACGACGGTCGGGTGACTTACACGCGCTGGGATTACAACGATCGCGGGCAGATATTTCCCCAGGCTTTGTTTCAGATGAACCCGGACGGCACGGGGCAAGCCGAGTTCTACGGGAATAACTCCTGGTTTCCCACGACCACCACTCACGCCCGCGGCATTCCCGGTTCCCAGAAAGTTCTCGCCATCCTCTGCGGTCATCATTCCACGCAGGCCGGCAAACTTGCCATCATTGACCCATCGCGGGGCCGGCAGGAGAACCAAGGCGTGCAACTCGTCGCTCCGGTGCGCGCGACGCCAGCCGAGCGCATTGACTCTTACGGTCAGGCGGGTGAACTCTTCCAATACCCTTATCCGCTCAATGAGCGCGAGTGCCTGGTGGTCTACGCGCCGCTAGGTTGGGAACATCCCGATCCCAAACAGCGTCGCCGGGGCGACGCGGACTTCGGCATCTATTGGATGGCTATGGATGGCCGCCGAGAACTCTTGGCGCAAGACCCGAACGTGGCTTGTCAGCAACCTGTGCCGCTAATGGCGCGCGTCCGACCGGCGGTGCGGCCCAGTGTGGTGGACTATCGCCTAACTAATGGCACTTACTATGTGCAGGATGTCTATGCCGGTCCCGGCCTGGCTGGCGTGCCGCGCGGCACTATCCAACGGTTGCGCGTGGTGGCGCTGGATTTCCGCCCCGCCGGCGTGGGCGATAACGGGAGCGGCGGACCCGGTGGTGGCGCGCTTATTAGTACGCCCATCGCCATTGGTAACGGCGCGTGGGACGTGAAGACAGTGCTCGGCGACACGACAGTTCACGCGGACGGCTCCGCCTTTTTCACTGTGCCGGCCCGGACGCCGGTTTACTTTCAGGCGCTTGACGCCCGCGGCCGGACGGTGCAGACCATGCGCAGTTGGAGCACCTTGCAGCCCGGCGAAACTCAATCGTGCGTCGGCTGCCATGAGAGTAAGAACTCGGTGCCGCCCGTGGTGCCACACGGTACGACACGCGCCTTCGCGGCCGGGCCGCAGTTACTAACGCCGTTTCAAGGACCGCCTCGCGGCTTTAGTTTCGCGCGCGAAATTCAACCTATCCTGGACCGCCACTGTATTCGCTGTCACAACGACCGTGATGGCAGAATGAAGCCGGAGCACAATCGCTCGCTCGCCAATCGCGAAGCCGATCCCGTCTTCCCCACGCCGGCGGAACTGGCCCGCCTGCTGGCTCCGGAACCAATTCCCGTCGAGCGCACGACTAACAACCAATCTGCCTTCAGTCTGTTGGGGGAACCTATCCTGGACCGTCAGGCTAAGCGGCAGTGGAGCGAAGCTTACTTGAACCTCACGCTGGCCCGGAGCGGACGCGACGCCGGTGAGCGCGCCGCTTTTCGCGGTCAACCCGACGGGCGCATGGTCAACTGGATCGGTTCCCAGTCCGTTCCCGCGCCGCTGCCACCGTGCGCCGCCGGTTCCACGCGCAGCGAACTGCTGGCGCGGCTGGATGCCGGTCACCACGGCGTCCAACTTTCCACTGCCGAGTTCGAGCGGATGGCCTGTTGGATGGACCTATTAGTGCCATTCTGCGGGAGTTACACGGAAGCCAGCGCCTGGAGCGCCGGGGACCAGGCGAAGTATGACCGCTATCTTACTAAGCGCCGACAGATGGAGTCCGTCGAGCAGGGTAACATCCAGGAACTCCTGGCCGGCCGCCGCGCGCCAACCCGCCCCGCGGCCAACCCCTGATCGCGGAGGCCAGTCGGCGGCGGCTGGACTAAGCCGTATCTATGCAGTAGGACAGGCGTCGCGCCTGTCTCTGGCATCGTCCGGAACGGCTTTCCCGTACGGACACTGATGGTTGAACAGTCGACTCTTATCGAGGCAGTGGGATGAAATATGGCGTCAGGCGCGACGCCTGACCTACGCCACGGCGCTAACGCCCTTTCAGAATCACTCCCCGCCCGGCGAGGTAGAGGATGGCGATCAAGATCACGAATGGCACCATCGCCAGCAGATCGGCGTTGGGGCCGGCGAAGAAGGGGTTGCTCGTCTCGGCCCAATGGGTGATGCGGGCGTCCACTTTGCCCAGCGCGCCCGCCACGAAGGCGATGATGATGCCCGCAATCGCTCCGCCCGCGATGTAGCCGCTGGCTAGCAGGACGCCGGGGCTTTTGTCGCCTTCGGCGGTGAGTTGCTCCTCGGTGAGGTCGTGCTCACGCAGGTTGTGCCGCAGGCGGCGGTCCACCAGCCATCGCACCGCGCCGCCAGCCATGATCGGCTTGGACGACGACAGCGGCAGATACACGCCCACCGCAAACGCCAGCGACGGGATGCCGCTCAACTCCAGCACCACGGAAATCATCACGCCGAAGAGCACCAGCGCCCACGGCAATTGCCGGTCGAGGATGCCCTTGATGATGTAGCTCATGAGCGTGGCCTTGGGCGCGTCGAACTTCTTCACCTCAGTGCCGTCGGGCCGCGTCTTGTGCATGCCGTTGATGCCGGGATCGGCCAGCCAGACGGCGGCACCGGTGGCGTCCACGAGGTATTTGCCGGGCGGGCCGCCAAAGTCGCCAGTCTTTTGCCAGACGCGGTAAGTGTGCGTGTCGCTGGCGGCTTGCGGGCCTTTCAGAGTTTGATCTGGCGCGAATATGGTGTTGTCCGGCGCGCGCAGGCCCGGAGCTACTTGCGCCGCCGGCACATAGACCGTCGCCGCGTTGTTCAAGCCAAGCAGGATCGGCCCCAGCACCAGCGCGCTCGCTGCCGCGCCGATGAGGATGGCGATTTGCTGGAACTTCGGAGTCGCGCCCAGAAGGAAGCCGGTTTTCAAATCCTGCGACGTGGTGCCGCCGTTGGAGGCCGCGATGCATACGATACCGCCGACCGACAGCGCCGTGACGTAGGCCGCGCCGCCCGTCTTGCCCACGATGAGGAAAATGAGGCAAGTCAACAAGAGCGTGGCGACGGTCATGCCGGAAATGGGGTTGGACGAAGAGCCGATTTCTCCGGTCAGCCGCGAGGACACGGTGACGAAGAGGAAGCCGAACAAAACGATTAGCAGCGCGCCGAGAAGATTCATTTCCAGCGAGCGCGCCGCCAGGATCGCTCCAACGAGAGCCAGGCAGCCGACGGCGACGAATTTCATCGAGAGATCGCGGTCGGTGCGCAGCGCCGTGGACGCTGAGCCGGTTCCGCTTTGGCCGGTGAAATCCCGCAAGCCCGACCGGATGCTGTGCAGAATAACCGGCAGCGAGCGCAGCAGACTGATGACGCCACCCGCCGCCACCGCACCCGCGCCGATGTAAAGGATGTAGGCCTCGCGGATCCCGTTGGGGTCCATGTCCTTGATCGGCACCGTGCCGGGAGCCAGCGCCCCGGTCATGCCTTCGCCAAAGTATTTGATCAGCGGAATGAGCACGAGATACGAGAGCACGCCGCCCGCCGCCATGACACAGGAAATCTTCGGCCCGATGATGTAGCCGACGCCAAGGAGTTCCGGCGAGATTTCGGCGGAGAGAGAACCAGCTTTCATTGGCGCGCCGAAGACTTTTCCCGGCACGTCTTTCCAGCATTTGAAGGCGGACATGGCGGTCTTGTAAGCCAGGCCGAGGCCGAAGCCGGTGAAGATCGTCGCCGCGCTGGGGCCGCCCGCGCGGCCGGTGCGCGCCGCCGAAGCCGCCGCCTCGCTGCGCGCCGCTTCGGACGCCGCTGCGCGGGACTCGGCGTTCGCGCCGGCTTTGAGCACCTCGGCGCAGGCGGTGCCTTCCGGGTATTTCAACTCTCCGTGGTGCTGGACGATCAACGCCCGGCGCAGCGGAATCATCATCAAAATTCCCAGCAACCCGCCCAGCAAACCCACCAGCATGACGCGGCCGATTTCCAGGTCGAAGCCTAGAATCATGATGGCCGGCATGGTGACGCCCAGGCCGAAAGCGATTGATTCCCCGGCGGAACCAGCGGTCTGCACGATGTTGTTTTCCAGGATGGTGGCGTCGCGATAAGGCCTTGGCCGGAGATACTTCCGAACCAACCATGACAAAAGACCGGCGATGACCACCCCAACGCCCAGGCTGAGAAGAAAGGAAACGCCCATTCTCTTTAGCAACGCCGCCGTGACGGGCAGGGTCAGAAGACAGCCTATGTGGGCACTCAACGGGTAAAGAAAACGCCCAAATTTCGACCAAACCCGAAACAGCGCCAGGGAGATGACCGCCACCGGGATGGACGCGCTGACGGTGAGGCCGACCTTGAGCACGAGGTAAAGTGAGGACGCGCCGAACACCATGCCGAGCAGCGTGCCTACGATCAGCGCCCGCGGCGTGAACTCGCGCATCGCGGTCCCGCTGGGGATGTACGAGTGAAACTCGCGCTTCGCGGCGGCGGCGGGACGGTTGACAGGTGGCATAAATCGCCGGGACGCTAACTGAAATGGGGAGTCGCTATCAAACTCGAATTCCCAAAGCGGTCCTGGCACAGTGCGTCTCTCTGGGCGCATCCGGCCACTGCCCCCCGGTTGCCGTGGGGCCCGACAGGCGAGAAGCCTGGCGGGACGGTCGCAGGCGGGGACGCCTGCGCCACTACGAGGGGGCGGATGCGCCGCATTTTTCCTCCGCGTAGGAGTTTTTATTGGCCGTCAGCGGCAGGCGAACTACACTCCCCGCCACAACACGATGAACGACCAGCCCATGATCGAAGTGGAAGACCTGACAAAGCGCTACGCCGGGCGCGCGGCCGTGTCGGGCATTTCGTTCATCGTGGGCCGCGGCGAGATCGTTGGCTTGCTCGGCCCCAACGGCGCGGGCAAGAGCACCACTTTGCGCATCCTCGCCGGTTTTCTCACTGCCTCCTCTGGCTCCGTCCGCATCGCCGGCATGGACGCCCAGCGCGACGCCGACGAGGTGCGCCGACGCATTGGCTACATGCCGGAGAACAATCCGCTTTACCCGGAAATGCGGGTCCGCGAATACCTCAAGTTCCGCGCCCGGCTCAAGGGCCTGAGCCGTGGCCAATCCCGCGAGCGGGTCAGCGTGGTGACGGAGCAGTTCGGCTTGGGCGAAGTGAGCCGCAAACTCATCGGGCATTTGTCCAAGGGTTTCCGGCAGCGCGTGGGCCTGGCCGACGCGCTGGTCCACGAGCCAGAACTGATCATCCTGGACGAACCCACCATCGGGCTGGACCCGACGCAAATCCGCACCGCGCGCCAGCTTATCAAAGACTTGGGCCGCAAACACACGGTGGTGCTTTCCACCCACATTTTGCCGGAGGCGGAAATGACTTGTCAGCGGGTGCTCATCCTGCACGAGGGGCGCATTGTCGCCGAAGGGGCACCGGCGGAACTGCAGCAGTTGATGAACCGGGGCGGGCAGATTCTCGCGGAGATCGCCGCACCGGGGGCGGCGTTGCGCGCAGCGTTCGAGGCGCTGGTGGAGGTCGAGACGGTGGCCGTGACGCCGCTGGACGGGGATTTCCACCGCTGTGCGCTCACGCCCGCCAACGGCGCAGATTTGCGGTCGCAGGTATTTGCGGTGGTCAAGGAGCGCGGCTGGGAGCTGCGTGAATTGACGCGAGACCGGTTTTCGCTGGAAGACATTTTCATGCGCGTCACCCGGCACGAGGAGGAAGAGGTCTGATGCGCGCCATTTTCACCCTCGTCCGCCGTGAACTAGCGTCCTACCTCGTCACTTGGACGGGCTACATCCTGATCGCGGCGGCGGCGTTCCTCATGGGCTGGAGCTTCGTGGTGATGCTGGTGCAACTGCGCCTCCAGAGCAGCCCGATGCCGGTTACGGAACTGTTTTTTGGGACGCAATACTTCTGGTTCATCCTGCTGCTGACCGCACCGCTCATCACGATGCGGTTGTTCGCCGCTGAGAAACTCTCAGGAACCTTCGAGACGCTGATGACGACGCCAGTGCGGGACAGTCAGGTGGTGGCGGCGAAGTTCATCGCGGCGCTGATTTTCTTCCTGCTGCTGTGGACGCCGCTGGTAGCCTGCCTGCTGGTGGCGGCGCGTTTCACCGGCGGCGGCGTGGCGCTGGACGCCGGCACGCTGGGCGTGGCGCTGTTCGGCTTGGTACTGCTGGGGGCGCTGTTCCTCGCAATCGGCTGTTTCGCCTCGGCGCTGACGCGCAGCCAGATTGTGGCGGCGATGACGAGTCTGGTGATCTGTCTGGGGCTGTTCCTGCTGAGTTTCCTGAGCGAAAGCCTGGCGACGGCCACAGGGTGGGCCGGACGCCTGCTGGCCTGCGCGGCGCTGGCGAACTACATGGACGATTTTTCCCGTGGCATCGTGGACACGCGGCCGGTGGTGTTTTGCCTGTCGCTGACGGCCTTCTTCCTTTTCCTCACGCTGCGGGTGGTGGAGAGCCGGCGCTGGAGCTGACATGAGCGACGAAAACCAACTCCCGCCCACGTTCAGCACCGCACGCCGCTGGGGCATCGGCTTCCACGTCATCCTGGGCTTGGCCGCCGCACTGGCGCTGGTGGGCATGGTCAACTACCTCAGCCTGCGGCACTACAGCCGGTTCGCGCTTTCGGATTTCCGTAAGATTCACCTTTCGCCGCAGACGCAGCGCGAGCTCGGCACGCTGACCAACGAGGTCAAGATCACCCTTTTCTTCGACACGCGCGGCGAGGAGCATCTCTACCAGCTTACTGCCGCCCTGCTCCGTGAATACGCCCAGGCCAATCCGCGCCTGACCATCCGCACCGTGGATCCGACGCGCCAGCCGGCGGACGCCGAGTTGCTGCTGGCCAATTACCAGATCGGCACGCTGAAGGACCGCAATTTCGTCGTGCTGGAAACCGGCGGCCGGAACCGCGTGGTTTACGCGAATGAACTCGGCGACTTCCAGGTGGAGCTGATCTCCGAAGGCCCGCCGCGTGAGTTTCGCAAACATCTGCGGAGCTTCAACGGCGAGGCGGCCCTCTCCACGGCACTGTTCAATCTCGCCAACGGCCGACGTTTCAAGATCGGTTTCACCCAGGGCCACGGTGAGCACGATCCCGACCGCACCGGCCACCCGTACGGCTACGCGAAGTTTGCCCAGTCCCTCCGCGAGCAGAGCAACGCCGACCTCATCAAAGTCTCCCTGCTCGGCACCAACGAGGTGCCCGCCGATTGCCAGCTCCTGATTATCGCCGGGCCGACGCAGCCGTTCACCGCGACCGAACTGGAGCGCCTGGAGCGGTTCCTCAAGTCGAGCGGACGCGGCGGTCGCCTGCTGGTGCTCGTCAGCAATCCCGCCCGCGGCAGTCGCGCCGGATTGGAGCCGCTGCTGGCGCGCTGGCAGGTGGCGGTGGGCGACAAAATCGTCTTCGACCCGGAGTTCGCCCCGGTGAACAACGCGCTGCTAACAGCGCAGATGAATCCCAAGCATCCGATCATGAAGGCGCTGGCCGCCGACTCCGAAGACCAGCGCGTGGAGTTGGTGCTGCCCCGGGCCGTCGGGCCGCTGGAGTCCGGCGCCCGCACGCCCGATGCCCCGACGGCTCAGTGGCTGGCCGCCACGAGTTCGGGCGGCATCGAGGTCAGCGACGTGCGCGGCGGTGTGGCTTACCCGAATCCGCTGGCCGACCGGCGCGGCGTGTTCCCGCTGATGGCCGCCGTCGAGCAGGGCGGCTTGCAGGGCGTCACCACCGACCGCGGTTCGACGCGCATGATCGTGGTGGGCGATTCGAGTTTCCTGGACAACGAAATGATCGTGGCGGCGGCCAACCAATACTTCGGCACGCTGTCAGTGAACTGGCTGCTAGACCGGCCGCAGGTGTTGTTTGAAGGTCTGGTGCCGCAGTCGGTCACCAGTTACCGTGTGGTGATGACCGACGGACAGTTGCGCTCCGCCGAATGGCTGCTGCTGGGCGCGCTGCCCGGCGGGGTGCTGGTGTTGGGCGCGCTGGTCTGGTGGCGGCGGAGGCACTGAGGGGAAAGGACGAAGGTAGAATGAAGAATGAAGAAATAATGACGGGCCGGAGGAACGGAGGGCGCGGCGGCAAATCCGAAAATCGAAATCCGAAACTGCCCCTGCCAGAACCGAACCATTGGCAGAAAAATGGTGGGGAAAAAATGGTGCCGGTAGGGCGACGCTCCTGCGGAGCCTCGTCCAAACCGGAGCGCCGACAATTTTGTCGGCTAGTCCGTGCCGACCGGGACCATGCCAACAAAAATGTCGGCGCTCCGGTGTTACCGGTTTCGGATTTCTGTTTTCGGTTTTCGGATTTCCTTCGGACTTCGGACTTCGGTTTTCGGATTTTCCGCCCTCCTGATTTCCTGATTTCCTAATCCGATGAATCCAAAACACACCTGGTCACTGGTCACGCTGGCGGCGATGTTGTTGGGTTTTATCCTGGTTTTCGAGCGTCACTGGCGGGACTCGGCCGAGCGTGAGCCAGCCCCGCGCCTGCTGCCTCAACTCGATCCCGACACCGTGACCAGTGTGCAGGTGCGGCCCGCCGGCCAGCCGGAAATCCGTGCCGACCGCACACCGGCCGGCTGGCGGCTAACGCGACCGCTCGATTACCCGGCCGAGCCGGAAGTGGTGGCCAGCTTGCTCACCGTCCTGCGCCAGCTCACAAGCGACCGCAAGCTCAGCGCCAAGGAGGTGCGCCAGCACGCCCAGAACCAGAAGGAATTCGGCTTCGACCCGCCGCAGTTTTCCATCCTTATTCAGCAAGGCAAGGACGTGACGCCGGTGTTGCTCGGCAACCTGACGGCGCTGAAGGATCAAGTGTTTGTCCAGGTGGTCGGGCAGGCGGAGATTTACCTGGCCGAGGCGGCGTTGCTGCGCTATGTGCCGCGCACCGCGGACGACTGGCGCAGCGCGGCGCTGGTGGATTTGAAGGCGCTGTCTTTTGACCGGATCGCGGTGACCAACGGTGCCAGGTCGTTGGAGCTGGAGCGCGACCCGGCCAGCCGGCAATGGCGTCTGCTTCGGCCGCTGGAAGCCCGCGCCGACAGCCCGAAGGTGGACGCGCTGCTGGAGCAACTCCAGGATCTGCGCGTCACCGCCTTCGTGTCCGACGATCCGAAGGCGGAAATGGAATCCTACGGCCTCCAACCGCCGGAGTGGGGGCTGGCGCTGGCGCGGGGCACGAACATGCTGGCGGCACTCCAATTTGGCCGCAGCCCAACCAATTACCCAAGCGACATTTTCGTCCGCTGCCTGGGCACCACCACGGTGATGCGGGTGCCGGTGGAAAACCTCGCCGGTTGGCGGGTGTCGCTAGACGACTTCCGCGATCGCCACTTGCTGGCGCTGGCACCGGAGGTGACGGCGGAGATCGAAGTGCGCGGCCCGGAGTCCTTCACGCTTCGGCAAGTGACCAACGATGTCTGGCAGGTGACCGGCACCAACGGTTTCGCCGCCGACTCAGCGCTGGTCAATGACCTGCTGCTCAACCTCACCACGCTGGAAGTGGCGCAGTTCGTGAAGACCGTGGTCGCGCCGGCGGACCTGCCGGGCTATGGACTGGGGCCGGCGGCGCGCCAATGGATTCTGCGCTCGGCCCCGTCCGGTCCCGCCAGCACCAGCACGAACCGCGTCCTGGCGGAACTCGCTTTCGGGGCCACCCAGGACGGGCTGGTCTTCGCCCGCCGCGCCGACGAGAACTCGGTTTACGCCCTCAAGGAAAGGGATTTCCAGCGGCTGCCGGTGGCGGCCTGGCAACTGCGCGACCGGCGCATATTCCACTTCGCTGAGACCAACATCGCCGGGGTGACGCTGCGCCGGGCCGGGCAAGTCGCCGAACTCACGCGCAACGGCCCCAACCAGTGGACCGTAACGACCAACGCGCCGCCTGGTTTGAACGACCTGGCCCTGGACGCGGCACTGCATCAACTGGGAACGCTGACTTGCGTAGGCTGGGTGGCACGCGGGCCGGAAGCGGCGGCGCACTTGGGCTTAACCGCCACGGCTCCCGGCCTGACCGTCGCGTTGAAGGGTGCCCAGCCGCTCACGCTCCAGTTTGGCCGGCTCTCCGCCCGTGGTTTTCCGCTCGCAGCCACCGAGATCGACGGCGAGACGCGCGCGTTCGAAATGCCGTGGACGGTGTTTCAAACCTTGCGCGAAGCTTGCGCACTGCCCGCCCCGCAGCGGTGAGCTATGGGCGAGCGCCCCGTCAAAAGCTTCTGGTTCCGGCTGCGCTGCGTGGTGCGCTGGTGCCGCATCACGCTCTGGCTGAGCTTGCTGGCGCTGGTGGTGGCGGCGATTTATCTGAACGCGGTCGGCCTGCCTGATTTTCTGCGGACGCGCCTGCTGGACGGGCTGCGCCAACGCGGCGTCGATCTGAATTGCGCGCGGCTCTACTGGAGTTGGTATCGCGGCGTGGTGGCGGACGGCGTTACTTTTGGGCCGTTGGATGACGCGGCCGGCCCGCAAGCTTCCGCCGCCCAGGTCGCCATTCACACCGACCTGAAGGCGCTGTGCCACGGGCGCATTGAGCCGAGAACTTTCTCGATTCGCAATGGACACTTCCGCCTGCGGCTCTCCGCCACTAACGAACCGCCGCTGTTCTTTGCCCTGGCCGGCATCCAATGCTCGCTGCACTTCCTCCCCAACGACGAGTGGCAACTTGACCAACTCCAGGCGCACTACGGCGACGCCACGCTGCGGGTGAGCGGATCGCTCACCAACGCCTCGGCCTTTCGCGAATGGATGACGGCCGGCCCGGCCCAGCCGCCCGGCGTGGAAGCTCCCGCCGGAGCGACGCTGGCGAAGCAGTTGCGCGGCTTTACCGAGGAGTATCAGAAGATTCATTTCACCGGCCCGCCCGACGTGTCGCTCGTCTTCGGCGGCGACGCCCGCGAGTGGCATCAGTGGAATGGGTTGTTGACGGTTCGGGCGCTAGGAGCCGACACGCGTTGGGGCAGTGTCACCAACGCCCAACTCGTCGCCCGCCTGCGCCCGGCGCGGCAGCCCCACACGCTGCCGTTCGGCAAGCTGACGCTCGAAGCGCAGGGGGCCAAAACGCCGTGGGCCACGACGGAGCAGTTGCGGTTGGAATTGAGCAGCCCGCCCGGCGACATCTTGGAAACCGGCGTGCAAGGGCGGCTGACCCTTGCCACCGGCCGCACCACCACGCCGTGGGGCCGAGCCACAGCGGTGCAATGCGCCGGCACTTTCACCTACGGTGTGACCAATCCCATCCCGCTGGAGGCGGCGGGCGAAATCACTTTCACCCGGCCGCGCACCCCGTGGGGCCAAGCTGGCACCGTGCGCCTGACGGGCCAGTTCCGGCAGGTGACGCCCGCAATCACGCCGGACGAAACCTGGGCCGCCTGGGCTAAAATCGCGCCGTTCGCCTTTTCCTGGCAGGTGGAGGCCGACACCATCGCCGCGCAACAACTCGCCGCTGAACACCTGACTTGCGGCGTCGTTTGGGCCGCGCCGCGCCTGCTCGTCACCAACCTCCAGGCCCGGCTCTACGGCGGCACGGCGACCGCCGAGGCCGACTTGGACGCCGCGAGCCGTGCGGTGCGGGTGAAGTGGAATTCCGACTTCGATTTGCTGGCCCTGAAGCCTGTGCTGCCGGCGCAGGCGGTGGAATACGTGGACCGGATTTCTTGGACCAAGGCCCCGGCTCTGAACCTGGAAGCCACCGCGCGACTGCCGGCTTGGACGAACCTCGGTCCAGCGTTCGCCGAAGCGGTGCTGCCCACGCTGGCGGTAACGGCGAGTTTCCAGAGCGGGCCAGCGGCTTACCAGGGCTTGGCGGTACAATCTGCCCACGGCCAGGGCGTGTATGCCGCCGCGGAGTTGCGACAACTGGACCTGCACGCCACGCGACCCGAAGGCGCGGTGGACGTGACGCAGACGATTGACCAAGCCGCGAACGAAGTTTGCTGGACCGTGCGGAGCACGATTGATCCGATGATCGCCCGACCCTTTGCCGGCGCGGGCGCGCAGCCGGTGTTTGCGATGGCGTCCTTCACCACGCCGCCGACGGTGGACGCCACCGTCCGGCTGGCCCGCGAAGGCGGAGCGTTGCGCAGCCTCGCCGGCACTTTCGCCGTCAGCAACGTCACCGTCCGCGGCGAATCAGCAGTGTCGCTGACGACCGGTTTCAGCTACACGAACAACGTGCTCGACCTGCTGCGTCCGGAGGGCTTGTTCACGAACAGTTTTGGCCGCGCCGAAGTCATCCAGATCAACCTCAACACAATGCAACTCCACATCACCAACGGGTCGAGCACGATGGACCCGCTGGTCTTGGGCCGCGCCATTGACGACGACACCACGCTCGACATCATGCGGGAATACCAGTTCCTCACGCCGCCGACGGCGAAGGTTCACGGCACTGTGGGGCTGGATGGGAAGGCCCCTTTTGATCTGCACCTGGAGCTGGCCGGCGGACCCTTCCGCTGGTGGCGCATCAACTCGCCGCAGTTGCGGGCGAAGGTCGGCTACGTCGGCCACGTCGTCACCATTGAGGATGTCCACGCCGACTTCTACGACGGGGCGCTGGATTTCGACGCCCGGTTTGATGTCGCGCCGACCAATCAGGTGACGGGACGTGCGGCCACGAACGGGGCTTTCATGCAGTTCCACGCCATCGCCACCAACGCCAACCTGCACGCCTTGATCCAGGATTTGACCGGCGGCACCCGGCAATTGTCAGGGGTGTTCAGCGCGGACCTGCGGGTGACCAACGCCTTCACGCTGGACTGGGATAGTTGGCAGGGCTTCGGGAACCTTTCGCTCAAGGACGGCGAACTCTGGCAGATGCCGGTGTTCAGCATTTTCTCCACGATCCTGAACACTGTCGCGCCCGGCTTGGGGAACGTCCATTTCAAATCCGCCGCCGCCAGCTACGGCATCACCAACGGCGTGATCTCCTCCCGTGATCTGCGGTTCAACTCCCCGCTGGTGCGCATCAACTACCGCGGCTCGGTGGATTTCCACGAAAACATGGACGGCATCGTGCAGGCCTCCGTGCTTCGCAACGCCGGCGTGTTCGGGTCCGTCTTCAGCGCGGTGCTCTGGCCCTTCACCAAGGCGCTCGAATACAAGGTCACCGGGACGCTGGACAAGCCGAACGCCGAACCGCTGCACATGGGCACCAAACTCCTCCTGTTGCCGCTCGCGCCGCTGGAGGCGGTGACGGGCATCTTCACCGGATTACCCGGCCGCACCAACGCCCCGGCAACTAACACCCCGGCACAAAAGTGACGCCGGCGGACAATCGCTCGGGGCGGCCATCGTAATCAGCGGTTGGCCCCCAGCGCGCCCAAGGCGCGGGACAGCGTGGCCGCGCCGGTCAGTTGGATGGACTTGGCCGAGAGAACCTGCACTTTGTTGGGGCCGGTGGTGATGCGTCCGTCCTGACGGAACTGCTGCGGAATGTAGCTGCCGGTCAGCAGGCGCCTTTCGGACGCGCCGGTGGCGGCGGCAGGCTTGGGGGCTTTCGGCGAGTCCGGCGCGGACCGTAGAAACGCCGAGCGTGAGCGCCAGAACCAACAGAGAGGGAGCGATTGTATTAATCCCAAATTCCGAAGTTGGAAAAGAGTGGCATTGCGGAAAGGGTTGTGGGTATAGGGATAGATGCTTGAAACACCCGATCCTACCCCGCACAAAACCTCTCGCACCGAAATCACCTCGCTCTTCGGCGAAAACAAGTTGGTG
>CAINDV010000361.1 GCA_903847485.1 uncultured Verrucomicrobiota bacterium | reverse complement strand
CCTGCCGAGCTGTCCGGTAGGCTCATTACCGCTGTCGTTGAGGCTCGGCAGGAGCCTCGCCCTACCACGCCAGGCGTTTTCATACACGCTCTTAGAGAAAGACCATTCCACCCATGGAAAAGGCACTCTGGCAAACCAGAGTGCCTCGCGTGAGGCAAACGGGAACTACTTCTTGGTGAGGATCGCGTCCTTGGCCGCCTTGGCGACGCGGAACTTCACCACGCGTTTGGCCGGGATCTTGATGGTCTCCCCGGTCTTGGGGTTGCGGCCTATGCGGGCGGCGCGGTTCACCAGCACCAGCTTGCCGATGCCCGGCAGGGTGAAGGTGTCCCTGGCGTGCTTATAGGCGAGCGCGGCGATGAGCTCAAGGATTTCGACCGCCTGCTTTTTGGATAGCCCCGCCTTGTCGGCGACTGCGTCCGCCAGTTGCGATTTCGTTAGTGGTTTGGCCATACTCATATTGGGTGCGTTGTTGATGTCATTACTGCGTGTTGACCGACGTTGAAAGTCGAAAGACTTCGGCGCAATTAAACCCGCCGCGCCGCCGCGTGCAAGCATAGAATTGAAAAAGAATCGCGCCCCAGTGCATCCCCAAGTTGTCGGTGTCAAAGAACGCCCGGTGAGGGCGCCGGGCCTACAGCGGCGTGCGCTCGCTGTTGTAGGCCGGGTGCCCTCACCCGGCGTCCCCCGAAGTAACCGACAACTTGGGGATGCACCGATCGCGCCCTTGCCGGTTGTTTTCTTCCACCCCGACAGCGGATGCTTGACTTGCTCTGGCGTTCTTTGAACATCCCGGCATGGCCGAATTTACCGTTGAAACCCAGTTCCATTACGCCATGGTGCGCAAGCTCTATGAGGGGGGCATGGGCATCGTGTACGAAGCCGAACAACTCGGTGCCCAAGGCTTCGTCAAGCGCGTGGCTATCAAGGTCATCCGCGAGCACTACGCCAAGCAGAAGCTCTTCATTGACAACTTCGTCGGCGAGGCCAAGCTCGTCGCCGACCTCATCCACACGAACATCGTCCAGACCTACCACCTGGGCGAAGCCCGGGGCGTCTTCTTTATTGCCATGGAATTGATCCGCGGCGTCAACCTCGAGCAGTTTCAGCAGCAACTTTCCGACAAGCACCGCGCGCTCCCGAAAGACCTCGCCGTGTTCATCGCCAGCCGCATCGCCCGCGGCCTGGCCTACGCCCATGCCAAGACCGACCGCGACGGCAATCCACTGGGCATCGTCCACCGCGACGTCAGTATGAAGAACATCCTCATCGCCTTCGAAGGCGACGTGAAGCTGACCGACTTTGGCATCGCCAAGGCCAAGGGCTTCCTCACGGACCAGGAGGGTGAAGTGGTGGCGGGCAAGGCGGATTTCATGAGTCCCGAGCAAGCCGACTTCAAGGTCACCGACAAACGCTCAGACCTGTTCTCCGCCGGCGTCGTGCTGGCGCACCTGCTGTTGGGCTATAACGTCTTCAAAGCCAACACGCCCGAGGAATCCCGCCAGCGGATCATCTCCATGCCGATCCCGGATTTTCGCACGCTGCACCCCGAGATTGACGGCCGGCTGAACGCCCTCCTCCAGCGCCTGCTGGAGCGCGAACTCAGCGAGCGCTATCAGACCGGTGAGGAAGTGTTGCACGACCTGGAGGTCTATATATACGGCAGCGGCTACGGTCCGACCAATGAAACCATGGGCAAGTTCATCCGCGATCTCTTCGGTCAAAACGTCCCGCAGAAATCCACTTTGACCAAAGGCGGAACGGACGTCCTTGAGCACACCGCCCGCCTAGCCAAACCAGCATGAAGCGTCCACCGTCCTCAGCTAAAGTCACGCTGGGTCTCGTCCAGACCGCCTGCTCGCCCGACCCAGCCGCCAATCTGAAACGTACCCTCGCCGCCGTCGCGCGCGCCGCCAAGTCCGGTGCCCAGATCATCTGCACACAGGAACTCTTCCGCTCCCAGTATTTCTGCCAGAGCGAAGACCACGCGAACTTCGCCCTCGCCGAACCTATCCCCGGCCCCAGCACCGACGCCTTTCAGCGACTCGCGAAGAAGCATAGCGTCGTCCTCATCGCCTCGCTCTTCGAGAAACGCGCCCCCGGCCTCTACCATAACACCGCCGCCATCATTGACGCCGCCGGCTCGCTCGTGGGCATTTACCGCAAGATGCACATACCGGACGACCCGCTCTTCTACGAGAAGTTCTATTTCACCCCCGGCGACCTCGGCTTTCGCGCCTGGCAGACCCGCTACGCCAAGATCGGCGTCCTTATCTGCTGGGACCAATGGTATCCCGAAGCCGCCCGATTGACCGCGATGCAGGGCGCGGAAATCCTCTTTTACCCCACCGCCATCGGCTGGCATCCCAGCGAGAAGGCAAAATATGGCGCCCGCCAGCACGCTGCTTGGGAAACCATCCAGCGATCCCACGCCATTGCCAACGGCTGCTACGTCGCCGCCGTCAACCGCGTCGGCCACGAAGTCCTCCCCGGCGTGGGCGGCGACGGCCTGGAATTCTGGGGGCAAAGCTTCGTCGCCGGCACCTCCGGCGAAATCCTCGCCCAAGCCGGCGTCGCCGAGGAAACCAACCTCCTCGTCCCCGTGGACCTGGCCAACGTGGACACCACCCGCACTCACTGGCCCTTCCTGCGCGACCGGCGGATTGATGCCTATGCCGAACTGACGAAACGGTTACGAGACTAACAGCCCAGCATCCCTTGTCAGACGGCGGATGCGGATAGTTCCAAGTACCGCTACTCGACCGCCCTTGCCCGATAGAAGCGGCGCGTATTCGTTGCGGCTTCGGGATCGGTGAACTGCACCGAACCCCAGGTGTTAGTCACCGTGCCCAGCAGCAACCACTCGCTCAAATCCGACGAGCCGGAGAACTGGTAAGCCGCTCCGAAGCTGGCGCAGGCAAGAGGAATGAGGATGCTTCACAGGTGGCTGGCGTGCCCCCCGAAGTTGTTGGTGACCCTGTGGACTGCGGTGGCAAGCGCAGCGCGACCTCGCTTTGCCCTGCCGCCGCCCAGGCAGCCAAAGCGCCGGCTGCCGCTGCGCTCGGCCGGCGCACTCCAAAACTGCGGCCCGCCCGCCCCCCCAACTTCGAGATGCACCGGAATTGCTGGGGCGCCTTTCAGTTTCTTGCCCGTCCGCTCCGTGCGACACAAACCATTGCGGACCAATCGGCCGCAGTATAACCTCCCGTGTGAAAAAGACCCGGGTTGAATCGTGCGGTGTATCTCAAAGCCTACCGCGCCAAGAACGCGGCGAAGATTGCGGCGAAGGTCAAAGCTTGCTACCAATCTCTGCGTTCTTCGCGCCTCTGCGGTTTGTTGGGTTTTGCCTTTTGGTTGCGGCTTCGCTGCTCTGTGTCTCTGCGTTAACTTCAGCCCACTTCTACTGCATAGTTACGGCTTTGCCTGAACTCTAAAGCGGAGGTTTTTCCAAGTGCCACGGGGTGGCTTGCTCGTAAGCATGGCCGAGACGGAGGAGGGTTTCCTCTCCGAGCGGTTTGCCCAGGAGTTGCAGGCCGATGGGTAGTCGCATGGAGCGGGCAGCGGGCGGCGCATCCGTGACGCTGGCGAAGCCGCAGGGCACGACCAGTCCGCAGATGCCCGCGAGGTTGCAGGAGATGGTGAAGATGTCTTCGAGATACATCTGGAGCGGGTCGCCAGATTTCTCGCCGAGCTTGAAGGCCGCCGTGGGCGTCGTGGGAGTAATAAGTGCGTCCACCTGCTCGAAGGCGCGGAGGAAATCCCGGCGGATGAGGGTGCGGACCTTTTGGGCACGGAGGTAATAGGCGTCGTGGTAACCGCCGCTCAACACATAGGTTCCTAAGATGATGCGGCGTTTGACTTCCGCGCCGAAACCCCGACCGCGAGTTCGGCAGTATAGCTCCAGCGTATCCTCCCCGGGCACCCGGGCGCCGTAGCGCACGCCGTCGAAGCGGGCAAGGTTGGCCGAGGCCTCGGCGGTGGCAATGATGTAATAGGAGGCAATCGCGTAGTCAGTGTGGGGCAAGGAGACTTCGATAACTTCCGCGCCTAACTCTTCGAACTTATTAACCGCCGCCGCGACGGCCGCTTTCACCTGCGGATCAAGTCCGCCGACGAGGTATTCTTTGGGCAGGCCAACCTTCAGTCCGCGAATCTCGCCATTGAGTTTCGTGGAGTAACTCGGAACGGCTTGAGGCAAACTGGTGGAATCGCGCGGGTCATGGCCGGCGATGACTTCCAGCAGCAACGCGGCATCGCGGACGGTTTTGGTGCAGGTGCCGATCTGATCGAGGGACGAGGCGTAGGCGACCAGTCCGTAGCGGGAGACACGACCATAGGTGGGTTTGAGTCCGACGCAGCCGCAGAGCGCGGCGGGCTGGCGCACAGAGCCGCCGGTGTCCGAACCCAGCGCGGCGATGATTTCATCCGCGGCCACGGCGGCCGCCGAACCGCCGGAGGAGCCGCCGGGGATGCGGGTGGTATCCCACGGGTTGCGTGTGGGGCCGAAGGCGGAATTCTCGGTTGAACTGCCCATGGCGAACTCGTCCATGTTGAGTCGGCCCAGAATGATCGCTCCAGCCGCCTTGAGTTTCGCGATGGCAGTGGCGTCGTAGGGTGAAATGAAGTTGCCAAGAATCTTCGAGCCGCAGTTCAGCGGGTGGCCTTGGACGGCGATCACGTCCTTCGTCGCGATGGGGACGCCCAGCAACGGCCGTGCGAAGTCGCCACCGGCGGCGAGAAGTTGGTCGGCGGCATCAGCCTGCTCCAGCGCATCGGCGGGCAGGTGGCTGATGAAGGCGTGGATGGCTGGCTCCAGGCGCTGGATTTGGTCGAGGCACGCCTGCACGGCCTGGCGGGCGGAGACTTCGCAGCGGGCAAGCCGGGCACTTAGTTCGGAAACGGAGAGACGGTTAGGCATGGGCGAAAAGGCCGGTGGAATTAGGAAATCAGGAAAGCCGGAAAGAGGGCGAAAAGGAGATGAGGTTTCATCGGCGGACGGTTATTCAACAATCTTCGGCACCATGAAAAGGCCGTTGGCCTCGGCTGGCGCATTGCGCAAAGCAGCTTCGTGCGACAGAGAGGGGCGGACTTCATCGGCGCGGGTGACATTGACCAGCGGGATGGGGTGGGCGGTCGGCTCGACGCCGGTGACGTCCAGTTCCTTGAGTTTCTCCACATAGCCGAGGATGTGGGCGAGTTGCTCGCCGAACTGCTGTTCCTCCTCGGTGGTGAGTTGGAGCCGCGCCAGATGCGCGACGTATTTGACATCAATTTCCATAGCCGACATGCGCGCAAGCTACGGTTCGGCCGGGAAAGTTCAAGGCGCAAAACAACTCTCGCGCAGCGGCGGGCCGAAACTGGAAATCCGAAAGGAGGGGCGGGCGGGTCAGTCCTCGTCGAACTTGCGCTTGATCAGGCTCTCGAGTTCGCCGAGCGCCGCAGAAGCGTCCGCGCCTTCCGCGTGGAGGGTCAACTTGCTGCCGGGGCCGGCGGCGAGCATGAGCAAGCCCATGATGCTCTTCCCGTTAATCTGTTCGCCGTCTTTCTCGATGAAAATGTCACTGCGGAAACGGTTGGCTGTCTTGACAAAAAGCGCTGCCGGCCGGGCATGGATGCCCAGCTTGTTCACCACCTCGACTTCCAGGGTGGCCGAGTCAATTCTTTTGGCACTCACACTGATTGCTCCGGCCATTGTGACACAGAGCGTCGCCCTTGGCCATCCAAAAAAGCGAGCGGCGGGTAATCAAACAAATCGCCTTGCGGTATGGGGTTGGTGGGAGCGGAACCAGTGGTCAGACCGAACCCTAGCTCACAGTTGGTTGCTACTCATTTGGGCGATCAGGCGGTCGTTCAGTTCCTTGGCGGGGTTGTAGCCGGAAGACTTAAGCTTCTGCTGGAACGCCGCGACTTCGATGAGCCGTGCTAGATCGCGTCCTGGCCGAACGGGAAGGGTGATGTGCGGGATTTTGACCTCCAGGATTTCCACGAACTGTTGATCCACGCCCACACGTTCCACGTCGGGCACCTGCTCCCAAGGTTTGAGGGTGACGACGAGATCCAGCCGCTTCTCGAGGCGAATGGCTTTGACGCCGAACATGGCGGCGACGTTGATAATGCCGATGCCGCGCACCTCCATGTGATTGCGAGTCAGTGCGGCGCTGGTGCCTACAACTTCGCGGCCTTCGGCTAGAAAGACCTTGGTCACGTCGTCCGCCACCAGGCTGTAGCCGCGCTCGATAAGCGCCAGCACGCACTCGCTCTTACCGATGCCACTCTCGCCTTTGATGATCACGCCCACGCCGAGGATGTCCACCATGCTGCCCATTTCGCTGCCGTGCGGCGCGAACGTCGCCTCCAGCGCCAGTGTCGCCTTGTTGATAAACTTCATGGTGATCAGCGACGACTCGAAGACCGGCACCGTGGCGGCCTCAGCCAGACGGAGGAAGATCCTGTCTGGCCGGTGATCCCGACTGAAAACGACACAGGGAAACTTTTGGGTGAAGAGATCTTTGACGTGCTGTTCCCGCTGCGGCACCGGCAGGGAACGCAGATAATAAAACTCCGAGTCCCCGATGACTTGGACCCGGTGCCGGGCGAAGTATTTCGTGAAGCCCGCCAGCAGCAGGCCAGGGCGGTTGACGGTCGGCTCCCGAATGAGCCGCTTCAGACCCGTGGCACCCGCCACCAGACGCATCTGCAAATCACCGCTATGTTCTCTGAAAAACTGCTCGACGGAGACGGCCGCTCGTTTCATGGCGGCAGTCTAGCGGCACTGACGCCCGGGGGAAAGTTTCTTTTAACCCGAACTCCGAAGCCAAAGTCGGTCGCGCACCGGCCGCAAGGGATGAAGGTCGGAGAGGAGTTTCAATCTCCTCTCCGACCTTCATCGAGCCAAAATGAGACCACCCCGAACTATTTACGCGCGTTGCGCCCATGAACCTCAAGATGCGCAAGTCGTTGGCAATCAAGGAAGGCATTTTGAGGTTCATGGGCAGAACCGGTGCCTCCCCAAGTTGTCGGTTACTTCGGGGG
>CAINDV010000360.1 GCA_903847485.1 uncultured Verrucomicrobiota bacterium | reverse complement strand
TGCCTGGACGCTCGTCCAGGCATTCCTTAATTCAACGGCAGTGGCCGCTGGCCCTGGCCCGCAGCCCGCCAGCGGCAGACGCCGGCCCGTGGCCCCGCGAGCCGTTTGACGACGTGGACCCCATGCCTGCCTGCCGCGCGGCGCAGGCAGGCTCGACTACGAAAACGTCCTGACCGACGGACCCCGCCCCGTGCGCCGGGCAAGACGATGCCGCCAGCGGCCCGCCGGTGGAATGTGCTCCGGGGCGGCCACCGCCAGCGGCTTCCGGGGCCGAAAGCCTGCCCCGGCGGGCCTTCTGACAGGGAAAACAGGCACCGCCGATTCAGGCTCGAAAAAAACAGAAAAACATTGCCGCCCCGCCTCCAATGGCTATACTCGGCCTGTGCCCTGTACAACAGAAAAGCAATTCTCGCTAAACCGCGAAGCGTCCAGCAAGCAATTTCCTATCAGTTATCAGTCGTTCTTTCTATGTTCTGCTGTCGCTGTTGGTTTACCGAAAGCTGATTCCGCCACCGCCGACCGGTGGCGGCCAAACCAGGTGCTTACTTGCAACCCGTCCGAGAGTCGCCGACCGCGCCGTGCTCGGCCAGCGCCAAGACCGTTCATCTGGGATGAGCACTGCTGTCAAAAAATGTTGCCAGCCCAGCCTTTCATGCCCATTCTCGGCCTGTCGCCAACCCGATTGAAAGCTAATTGTCCGTGCATCGCGGAGCGGCAAGAGAATAGTTTTTCCCAAGTCATGTCAGTTCAATAATAACACACTATGAATATACCAAAAACCATGAAGGCAGCCGTTGTCCCGCAGCTCGGCTCACCGTTGGAAATCCGCGAAGTCCCCGTGCCCGAAGTTACCCCGGGCACGGTTCTCATAAGAACCCACGCGTGCGGCGTCTGCCACACCGATCTGCACGCAGCGAATGGCGATTGGCCGCTCAAGCCTACCGTGCCCTTCATTCCCGGCCATGAAGGCGTGGGCGAGATTGTGGCGCTGGGCAGCGGCGTGGATTTCGTGAAGCTGGGCAGCCGCGTCGGGGTTCCCTGGCTGCACACCGCCTGCGGACGCTGCGAGTTCTGCCAGACCGGATGGGAAACCCTTTGCGCCCGCCAGCAATGCACGGGTTACACCATCAATGGCGGCTTCGCAGAATACATCTTGGCCGATCCCAACTATCTCGGATTTCTTCCCGACGGCCTGGACTACGTTTCCGCCGCGCCCATCCTCTGCGCGGGAGTCACGACTTACAAGGGCTTGAAGGAGTCGGAGGTCCGGCCCGGCGAATGGTGTGCCATTGTTGGCATCGGCGGTCTGGGTCACCTCGCTGTCCAATACGCCAAGGCCATGGGAATGAAAGTCTGCGCCGTTGCCAGAAGCAATGAAAAGCTTGATCTCGCAAAAAAACTTGGCGCCGACATGGTCGTCAACTCCCGCGATACCAGCCTAGCAATCCAAGAGGTGCAGGACAAATTGGGCGGCGTCCACGGCGCACTTGTCACTGCGGTGACCAACGAGGCCTTCGGGATGACCATCGGCCTGTTGCGGCGCAAGGGAACGATGGCGCTGGTCGGCTTGCCACCAGGGGACTTTCCCACCCCGATCTTCGACGTGGTCCTGAAACGTCTCACCATCCGGGGCTCAATTGTCGGCAACCGCAAAGATCTCCAGGAAGCCCTGGACTTTGCCGGGGAAAAGAAGGTCGCCTCGCATGCAAAGACTGACAAGCTCGAGAACATCAACCAAATCTTCTCCGATCTCGAAGCGGGAAAGATCAACGGGCGCATCGTCTTGGATTTCGCGAATCTATAGACCCGAAAACTGTAATAAAGGGGTCGTAAAGGGGTCGCCCATTAGTGTGAGCGGTCAAGCAGAGAAATAGATTTACGTCGGCCAGCCTTTCTTTTATTAAAAGCTGTCTTGGTCTTTTCGGGCCGTTGCGGGCGGCGTCCAAGGTGTAATTCGCGCCTGTCGTTTCAGTCGTTGATTCGGATGCACTCCTCCCACCCGGGAGGTGATCCGTTCAGTCACCCATCTGGTTCCAGCGTGGCACGTCCGGTCTGGGTGACAGACCGGTCTGCCGCCGATGGAGTGTGCTCCGGGGCGGCCACCGCCAGCGGCTTCCGGGTCCGAAAGCCTGCCCCGGCGGGCCTTCTGACAGGAAAACAGGCACCGCCGATTCAGGCCCATCAAAACAACTAAAAAACCATTGCCGCCCCGCCTCCAATGGCTATATTTGGCCCGTGACCAGTCCGATTGAAAAGCAATTTCCTATCAGTAACTGTTAGGCCACAACACGAACACGCAACACATAAAAAGACACAAGCATGAGCATTTGGAATAAATTATCTGGGCTCGCCAATTGACTCAACCTGCCCCTACCTGTAGTGTAGGGTATGATTGAGG
>CAINDV010000359.1 GCA_903847485.1 uncultured Verrucomicrobiota bacterium | reverse complement strand
GTGGTTTGCCCGCCGTGGGCTGCTGTCCTTGGCAGCAGAACATGTGTGGACGCGGACAATCGTAAGACTACGAACCCACTAACTGGAGAGCCGGATGCGGGAGATCCGCTCGTCCGGTTCGGAGGGAGGGGCTGGGTTATATCCCCGGTTCCTACCTCTATCGGCGTTGCAATCCCTGGGCCGCCGCTGGACGCTGAAATGAGTCGCGTGAAGCATCACTGGCTGGCCGCGCCAACACTTGTGTCGAAAGTGAGAACCGACCCCTTTTCGGTTTCGCTGGAAAGAGCAATCTTGTGCCCACGCCGCCGACCGCGCCGCGACCGGGGAATTCCGCCCACAGCCGCGCCGTGGCAGCGAAGCCGGTGCAGTGCGCCGGCACAAACCGCGCCCCGTCCAGTTCGCGCAACGCCGCCACTGTGGCGTCCATCCGTGCGGGGCTGGCGGTGAGCAAATGCAGCCCGCCACAGACGGTGTGGATGCGCCGGTTGCCCAAGAGTCGGCGGATATGGCGGAGCGTGTTCACGACGCCTGCGTGTGCGCAGCCGAGGATCACCACCACTCCGTCTGCCGTGTCGAAGAACAGCGCCTGGTCATCCACCAGCGGATCGGCCCCCGTGCCGGCGGCATCAAGGAAGAAGTGTCCGCCCGTGTCCTCGAAGGCAGTCGTGCGCGGCACCTCGCCAGTGACGAACACGCCCGGCAGCACCTCCGTCGGCTCCCGTGTCCACGTCACGGCCGCATCCGCCGCGCTCACGGCCTGCGTCGCGGTCGCGAGCATCCCCACCGGACGCGCTGGGCTATCGGCGTTCGCGCTGAACTTAGGTTCCACCGCCGCCGGATGCAGGAATATCCGGGCTTGCGGAGCGACGCGGCGAACGGCGGCCAGACCGCCGGTGTGGTCGTAATGCCCGTGACTCAGCACGATGGCTTCGACCTGAGCCAAGTCCACCCCCAGCGCGGCGGCGTTGGCGAGCAGCAGATCACTTTGGCCGGTATCGAAGAGCAGGCTGCGGTCGCCTGCTTGGATGTGGAAGGCGAGGCCGTGTTCGGCCCGCAGGCCGCGGAGGTGAACGCTGTTTTCAACCAGCGTCGTAAGGCAGATAGTTTCATTCATAACGTTCCATGAACTTGGCCGAAGCGGAGGCTTTGACGCAACCATCCTGTTGGAGTTCCGCTTGGAGCAGGTGTAGCGGTGGCAGGGACTCCTGAATCCAGGCCCGCACGGTGACGGCCCCGCCGATGGGCACCGGATGGCGATAGCGTACCGTCAATTCTCCGGTCACGGCCTGTAGTCCGCGCGCAAACAGGCAGTTAGTCATCGCGCCATCCAGCACCGCCGCGATAACGCCGCCGTGCAACAGTCCGGCGTAGCCTTCGAGCGCGGCGTGACTGATGAAGTTCGCATTGACGCTGCCATCGGCTTGGAGCACGAAGTTAAGTCCCAATCCGAGCGGGTTCGACTGGCTACAGACCAGGCAGAATGGATGCGCATCGGCGCGCAGCGACTGCAGCGAAGCCGCCGCCGGTGCGGTGTGAGTGTGGTTAGACATTGCTTCCCCAGCGAAGCAATGGCGATGCCACGAGCGAAATGGTCCCTGACCTGTGCTTGCGACTGGCCCGCCGGCCCGCCGGCACTTACCCTGCCCACCATGCAACACGACCTCCTCGATCATGTGCCGGACGGTGTCTTCACCGTGGACGCCGACTGGCGCGTGACGGCGTTCAACCGCGCCGCTGAACAGATCATCGGCATCCGCCGCGCCGAGGCGCTGGGGCGGCGTTGCTGCGAAGTCTTCCGCGCCAGCATTTGCGAAACGGCCTGCGCATTGAAGCAAACCCTGGCCACGGGGCGACCGGTGATGAACAAAGTCGTGTACATCGTGGACGCGCGCGGTCAGAGAATCCCGATCAGCATCTCCACCTCAGTGCTCAAGGACGCGCGGGGCAAGGTCATCGGGGGCGTTGAGAGCTTTCGCGATTTGCGGCTGGTCGAGGAATTGCGTCAAGAATTGGCGCAACAGGATTCGTTCTCCGACATCATCGGTCGCAGCCCGGCGATGCGGCGGCTCTTTGAAGTGCTGCCCCCGATTGCCGAAAGCGACAGCACGGTACTGCTGGAAGGTGCCAGCGGCACGGGGAAGGAGTTGTTCGCGCGGGCCATCCACGACCTCTCGCGGCGGCGGGGCAAGCCCTTCGTCGCCATCAACTGCGGCGCGCTGCCGGACAACCTGCTCGAGTCGGAACTGTTCGGCTACAAGGCGGGGGCCTTCACCGACGCGCGCCGGGACAAGCCGGGCCGCTTTGCGCTGGCCGAGGGCGGCACGGTGTTCCTCGACGAGATCGGCGACATCTCGCCGGCGATGCAGACGCGGCTGCTGCGCGTGTTGCAGGAGCGGGTGTACGAGCCGCTGGGGGCCGTGCGGCCGGTGAAGGCGGATGTCCGCATCGTGGCGGCAACGCACCAGTGCCTCACGCAGCGCGTGGAGCAGGGGCGGTTCCGCGAAGACCTCTACTACCGCATCCACGTCATCCGGCTGGAGCTGCCCGGCCTGCGCGACCGGCGCGAGGACATCCCGCTCTTGCTCGAGCACTTCGTCGCCCGCCTCAACCGCCTCAAAGGAAGGGACGTTAGCGGCGTGTCGGACGCGGTGCTGGCGCGGCTGATGGAACACGATTTCCCCGGCAACGTGCGGGAGTTGGAGAACATCCTGGAACACGGCTTCGCCCTGTGCCGTGGCGGCGTGATCGAACTCGCGCATCTGCCGCCCCAGTTTCGCGGGGGCGGGCTGGCGGAGAGATTGCCCACCGGTTCGGGGACGACGCTGGTCGCGATGGAAAAGGTGCTCATCCGCGATGCGCTGCGGCGGCATGCGGGCAACCGCGCGGCGGCAGCGCGCGAACTGGGCATCAACACGAGCACGCTGTTCCGCAAGCTCAAGGCGCTCAAGCTGGCTGGGCCGCCTGCCAGCGACGAGTGCTGATCGTGCAAACTGCCACGGTCGGAGGTGGCGCGGAGGGCAAGACGCCACGGTGTGGGCCGCCCATGCACGGTGAAGTCTCGACTTGCCGTCCCGATTCGAATCCCGCGCCGCGCCTGATTTCGGTCTTTTGACGCTTGGGAGGTGACTGTTGTTGCGGAAGGCATGGCACCCGCTTTGCATGACACTACGATGCCTGAAGACGCACGCTGCCATCTCTCTTGTATCTTTTTAGGCCGTCGTGGCTCATTGAATTACGAAAGCGTCAGAAACTTGAACATCGCCCACCGAAAAATCATGAAAACCAACAAAACCATCCATTCGCACGGAAATGCTGCCGCATCCTTCCGCCTCACGCGCCAAGCCTTTTCATCGGTCCGCCTGCTTGGCTGTGGCGGTTTACTCCTGCTGGCGCTCCTGCCGGGGCCACCCACGCCCGCCACACAAGCCTTGGAGGCTTATACCTTCGAAACGCTGGCGGCCAACACCTTTATTGCCGGCCTGGACGGCTGGCAGGACCAACCCGGCCAAGGCCAGGCGGTGGTCGCACTGGATGCGTCCGGCAACGGCACCAAAGTTGTGCGTCACTTTAAGGCCGTGGTTTTCGACCAATCGGCTTTCCTGACCCGTACCAACGATGTCAGCTTTGATTTCGTTTCTTTCTCCGGAACGGAGACCAATGCGATCATCCAGTTTGAAGCCAGCGGAGAGTACGTGGCCATGTTTGCGTTGGGCTGCGACCTCAACGGCGATGGCGTGCTGAGCGCCGCCGCAGGTGAGCTTGGGCCGGCCTTCGGCGCGTTCGACCGGAAATTTCGCATCCAGGAGGCCAATCTCGGCATCGCCTACGAAGGCGACTTCAACGAAGGCGGTGGGGATGGCAACAGCGGCAATGACTGGTATCGGATACAACTCCGCCTCGATTTCACGGCGGCTGGTGGGGAAGGCACTGGCACCCTGGCCGCCATGAACCTCAGCGATGGCCACACGTTCTTCGAAACCTCATCAACCTTGAGAAACCGCCCGCTGGGCCTGAGCCGCCTGCATCCAGATGCCGGGCCTGTCAAGTGGAACGCGATGTGGTTGCAACTGCTCTCCAACGGCAACAGCGTTCCCAGCGCCGACAATCTGGTGCCCAACCTCAACAGCATCTGCCTCACGGAGATCGTCCAGGTCGGGACGAACGTGGTCTTGCGCTGGCGGGGCGGGGTGGGGCCTTACCAGGTGCAGCGACGGGCGAACTTGTACGCCGGCAACTGGGAGAACGTGGGCGCCATCACGACGCTGATGACCGCCACGGCGGCAATCGCCGGTGACAATGGCTTCTTCCG
This sequence comes from uncultured Verrucomicrobiota bacterium, assembly GCA_903847485.1. Classification (GTDB taxonomy): domain Bacteria; phylum Verrucomicrobiota; class Verrucomicrobiia; order Limisphaerales; family JAJXZI01; genus CAINDV01. The sequence continues at coordinate 9,129 of CAINDV010000359.1, read as the reverse complement.
CATCGTTCAGCCCTGACCCAAATGCGCAATCCCGACAGCGGCGCAAGTTTTGAACGCAAAGGTAAGGCTCGCAGATGGCGATGGACAGGGCTAACTTAGAACCATGATAAACGAGCACGACCAAGATCTCCTCCTGCGTTGCCGCCGCCTCGGCCACGAGGTGAACTTCGGTTATTGCCGGCAAGAGACGTTTGGAAAGCCTTGCCGTCTAGTTCTGGACTGTTGGTGGGAACAATTCGACGTGCGCGCCTTCCTGCAGGCGCATTTGCCGGAGGCGGACATGGCCAGAGTTGAACGTGCCAGTGCCTCTGGCCCTCCCTCCAAAGTGTTGGGCTTGGTGGAGATGATCCAGCAAGCGAATGATGGGCTGAAGCGCAAGCCGTGATACCGTCGCTGTGACGCAGATTGCGATGGACCGCTTCCGTCGCCCATTGCATTTTGCAACTCAGCACACACTCCCTGCCCGAATTAACAACAGCGGTTACCCCTGATTTCAAAGGAGATTTCGATTTGTCTGCCAGCCCATTTGGGGCTGGCACGTTCATTGCGTTGCTACCCAGCGTGACGATTGCCATTCCCGTATCGCAAGAACGCATCTCGCCGGTGCTTGATGCGGCGGTGCGTCTGCTGTTGGTAACCCGCCGACGTGGGAAGGAAGTGGAGCGGAAGGAATTTCTCCTTAGTCCGCTGCCGCCGGAAGGGCTGGCGCGGAGCGTGGCGGAGTTGCGCGTGGATGTGCTGCTCTGCGCCGCCCTGTCCGAACCACTGCTGCGGGCGTTGGAACGGCGCGGCGTGCGGGTCAAACCACATCTCTGCGGCGAGGTGGAATCGGTCCTGCGCGCCTTTGGCTGCGGCCAGCTCGCGCGCGATGAATTCCGCATGCCGGGCTGCTGGGGGCGGCATTCAGAGAAGAATATCTGCTGGCGCGAGCCAAGCCGCCAGCGGGCGAATCCAGGGAACCGATCCTGCAAGCAATAACAGGCGATCTCTCATGAACCCTCAGACTGTAGAATCCAAGCCATGAACCTGACACGACAAGAAGTACTGGACCTCTATTTCCTAGAGGCGCGACACAAACTCATCGAACTGGCGGCCTTCCTTGACCGGGTCGGGCGGGCACCGGGCCAGGACGATTTTCGGATAATAGCTTTTCGTCAGGCCGTGGCGGAATTGTCGGGTCCGAAGCCCGACCATGCCAAGCGTATGCTGATGGCCTTCAGCGATCCAACCACCGAGCCGATTCCCGCCGCGCCTACCAAGGGAGCTTGTGGCGCTTGGCCGGGTGGGTTGAACAGGCCCGCCCGCAAATGCGCAGGCGAATGACTTCAGACCACCCTTCACCCTTTGCGAATCATGCGCTTCATTGAACCTCACGCTCACATGGTGAGCCGCGTCACGGACGATTACCGCAACATGGCCGCCGCCGGCTGCGCCGCTGTTACCGAGCCGGCCTTTTGGGCCGGTTTCGATCGCAGTTCCGCCCAAGGTTTCCACGACTACTTCTGTCAAATCACCGAGCACGAGCCTAAGCGGGCCGCGAAATACGGCCTGCCTCATTTCTGTTGGCTTTGCATCAACCCCAAGGAGTCCGAAGACGTCCAACTGGCCGAGGAGGTGTTGGCGCTCATTCCACAGTTTCTAGACCGGCCGACCGTGTTGGGGTTGGGTGAGATTGGCCTGAACAAGAACAGCCGCAACGAGCTGAAGGTGCTGGAAATGCACATTGAATTGGCCGCGCGCCACGACCTCATGATCCTGGCACACACACCGCACCTGGAAGACAAGTTCAAAGGCACGCGAATCACGCTCGACGCGCTAAGGAACAACCGGCGGATCAAACCCGGTCGCGTCATCATCGATCACGTCGAGGAGCACACTGTCGCGATGGTGCTCGACGCGGGCTTCTGGGCGGGCATGACGCTCTATCCCGGAACCAAATGCACGTCGAGCCGTGCCATTGACATGATCGAGCAATACGGCCCGGAACGGCTGTGGATGAATAGCGCCTGTGACTGGGGCGACAGTGTCCCGCTGGCGATTCCGTACACCGCCCTGGAGATGCGCAAGCGCGGCCACAGCGTCGCGCAGATTGATCGGGTCATTTACCAGAACCCGTTCGACTTCCTGAGCCAATCCCCGAAATTCAAGCTGCCTTCGTCATGAATCCAAGGCCAGTCATGCGCAGTTCAATGCAGTTGACGCCCCCTGCCGTCGCGACGGCAGAATGCGATGCTCCGCGCCATCAGCCGCAGCCAAGTTCCGGCGGCGGAAATGGAAGACACACGGCCAGGCGCGGAATTGGGCAGCGGCACTGGTTTCGCGTCACTAGGCTGCCAGGCTGGAAGCGGGCGCAACTTGGCCTCCCAGCTTTTGGCACCGCCAAGTGTGTTCCTCTTCGCGGAGCCGACCCAAAGCTGGCCGGCCATGCGGCCGCCACGAACCGTTGGCGTCGGGCGTTGGCCATTTTGCGAAACCTCTTTCGCCGCCGTGGCGGGGAGCCGGACCTGCCATCGCTGCCAATTCCGGCAGAGAACCCATCGGACAAGCGGTTGAGAGAAACAAACCAGAACATTCCATGAAGATTGCCATTCCCCATGACAACGGCCGTCTGCACGGCCACTTCGGCGGCTGCCGCGAGTTCGCGCTCGTGGAGGCCGACGTGGACAGCAAGACCGTGCTGGCCACGCACATCGTCCCGGCCCCGCCGCACCAACCGGGGTTGTTCCCCCGCTGGCTGCGTGCGCAGGGCGTCACGGCCGTCATTGTTGGCGGCATTGGCCAGCGGGCGTTAGACATCTTCGCCCAGAACGGCATCACCGTGCGAGCTGGCCTGGCGGATGCGCGCGTGGAAGTTCTGGTCGCCGCGTATCTCAACGGCCAGTTGACCGCGTCGCCCGAAGGTTGCGCGAACCATGGCCACCATCACGACCACGAACACGGTCATCACCACCATGACCATGACCAACCCGCCGGCTGAAACGACTGGTGGAGAGCCCCTCAAGGCTGCCGCGCCGGAAGCCGTAGCCAACCACCAAAAGCTGGCGGAGCGCAACGCCGTGTTTCGCCGCTTTGGCTTCGATCCGGAAGCGAGCGTGCGGTTCGTCGTGAAGAAGACGCTGCCCGTGCGCGGGGGTATTTTGGACATCGGCACCGGCAAAGGCCGGTTCGCCATCACGCTGGCGAGAGAGGTGGCGCGGGTTACAACGGTGGATGTCAGCGCCGAGGAGCAGCACTGCGTAAGGCTGGAAGCCGCTTATATAGGCATCGCCGAACGCATTGACTTCATCCTGGCCGACGCACGGGCGTTGCCCTGGCCGGCGGGCAGCTTTGCCGCCGTGACTTCGTGGAACGTCTTCCACCATCTCGACGATCCGGAACGCGTGTTTGGCGAAATGCTGCGTGTCTTGAAGCCCGGCGGCAAACTCGTGCTGGCAGATTTTTCGTCCGGCGGATTCCGCTTGATGGACGAGATTCACGCCGCCGAGGGCCGACGCCATCCGCATCCGCCCAGCCAATTCGTTCACTGGCGGGCACGCTTGCGGAGCGAGGGTTTTGCCGTGCAGCGTTTCGAGGAGCACCATCAGGAAGTGTTGGTGGCACAGCGTCGCATTCCCCGGCAATGAACCCTCTGCCACTCACCCTGGCTTTGTTCCCTGCCCCAGTCCTGCGGGCCGCCAGCTCGCCAATCGAGACGTTCGACCGCTCGCTCCGCAAGCTTGCCGAGGCGCTGCATTGCATACGGCGTCAACACGGGGGTGCCGGCCTGGCCGCGCCGCAAGTTGGCCTGCGGCAGCACCTGTTCGTATGTGAGTTGGAGCATCGCCCATTCGCCTTGACCAATCTGGAGATCCAAGATGCCAGCGAGCCGCGTGATGATGTCGAGGGTTGCCTGAGCCTGCCTGGCGTCCAAGTCAACGTGCGGCGACCGGAGCGCATCCGGGTTACGGGCTACGACCTGCATGGCCAGCGGCGCAGCTTTGGCGCGGTCGGGCCTTGGGCGCGGGTGATTCAGCACGAGCTGGATCATCTCAACGGCGTGTTGATCTGCGACTATCAACATCCCGCAAGCGAACGGTGCTCCCACTGCCCGCTGGAGTTGCCGGCGGTGTTGGTGGAAGGGCGCAAGCACCAGTCACGTCCACGCGAGACCCGGTGAACTGAGTAAACCTGAGCCAGAGAGACGATCCATGAAAACCATTGGGCTGATTGGCGGCATGAGTTGGGAATCCACGGTGGAGTATTACCGCCTGATCAATGAAGCGGTGCGCGACCACTTGGGCGGGCTGCATTCCGCCAAGTGCGTGCTTTACTCGGTGGACTTTGCCGAGATCGCGGAGTTGCAGCGCCGGGGGCAGTGGGCGGAAGCTGCCCGGCTCCTGGTGAACGCCGCCCGAAAGGTCGAAGCAGCCGGCGCCGACATGGTGCTCGTTTGCACCAACACGATGCACAAGCTGGCCGACGAAGTGCAAGCCGGGATCGCCATCCCGCTGTTGCACATTGCCGACGCCACAGCCCAAGCGGTCACGCAGGCTGGGCTGCAACGTGTTGGGTTGCTGGGCACACGCTTCACCATGGAGGAGGATTTCTACCGGGGCCGGCTGGCCAGTCAATTCGGCTTGGAAGTGCTGATTCCAGAAGCTGCGGATCGGGAGGCCGTGCATCGCACTATTTTCGAGGAGCTTTGCGTTGGTACCATCCGGTCCGAGTCGAAGGCCCAGGCAGCCGGTATCATGGGCCGGTTGGTGGAGTCGGGCGCGGAAGGCATCATCCTGGGATGCACGGAACTGGGACTCCTCATCGGGGCCGAGGACTGCCGCGTGCCGCTTTATGACACGACGAGACTGCATGCGCTCGCCGCCGTGAAATACGCGTTGGAGCCGGAGGGGCACGATCCCCTTCACGCATGAAACTCGAACTCGCCCCCATCGGTTTCATCCACTCGCCCCACGAGCAAGCCGAGGGCACGCCCATCCAGCCACGCTATGCCGAGACCGTGGATGGGACGGTGGAAGTGTTTCCGGCGTTCGCACCCGGTCTGCGCGACCTCGCTGGCTTCGACCGCATCTGGCTGCTTTTCTGGTGCCATCGGGCATGCCCGGCGCGACTTGAAGTTATCCCTTACCTCGACACCCAGCCGCGGGGCGTGTTCGCCACGCGTGCGCCGAGCCGGCCCAATCCCATCGGCCTGTCCTGCGTGCGCTTGCTCGCCATCGAAGGACCGATACTTCGCGTCGCCGGTCTGGACATGCTGGACGGCACGCCGCTCATGGACATCAAACCCTACGTGCCCGATTGGGACGTGTTCCCCGCCGATCGAGTCGGCTGGTATGCCCAGGCGGGCGGCCCGCGCCTCGCCGATGGCCGGTTTGCTCAAGGCACGGAGCCCCAACCACCATGAGCACTCGCAAAGCATCTTCACTCGACAAAGCCCTCGCCCAAGTGTGTGCGAACTGCCCGGTTTGTCGCCACGCCCGGCGTCGGCAACGCGGTCCGGCCTTCTGGTTGGTAAAGCAGGTGGAAGGCAAGCTCTGTCCATTCTGCCGCGCCTATGCGCGAGTTCATGGGTACCAGGCGCACGTCAAGAAAAGCCCCTCCACGCAGCAAACTTCATCTTCAGACTAAGCCGCATGTCTGCCATCGCTGAAATCACTGCTGAATCGTTCGAGCGACAAATTCTCCGTTCCGAGTGCCCGGTGCTCGTGGCCGTGTGTGCTCAGGGCAGCCACACCAACCAGAGTCTCTTGACGCTGTTGGAAACGTGGATACCTGAACCTTGCGGCTGGATCAAGGTCGTCTGGGTCAACGCAACCAAGTCGCCGGAAATCAGGCAGCGTTGTGGCGTGCTTTCTACCCCCGGGGTGGCGTTGTTCAGTCGGGGCGAGGTCTGGTATCAGTTCACCGGCGAACCCTCCCGGCGGGAGCTGGATGACTTGCTTGCCCAAACGACCCTCCTGACCCAAACGCCTGCCAGCTCATGACGCAGCTCTATGAGGGTCACCTCGCATACGGAACTGCTCCAGGATCACCATCACCACCATGATGGCGCGTGCGCTTGTGGCGAACATCATTCCCACGCCGAAGTTCGGCTGACGCAAACACTCGTCGGCTTGGTGCTGGTGCTTAATTCCTTCCTGGTCGCGTGGCTTTTCGGCGATGCGCAACCGGTGGCTGCCGGCAGCGCCCTGCTCGGAGCCATCGTGCTGGGTGGCCCTCTTGTGTGGACGGCCCTGAAAGACCTCCGCAGCGGGTCGTTGAACACCAACGTTCTGGTGGCCTTGGCGATTATCGCGCTGTGGGGATCCGAACATTACGCGGAGGCTGGCATCGTTTCGTTCTTTATGCTGTTGGGCCAAATCATCGAAACTCGGACGGCTGAAGGTGCTCTGGCGTCCATTCACTCGCTGATCAAGCTCACCCCCACCAAGGCCCGACGCCTCGTTGGCTCAGGGGAAGAGGAAGTGCCCGTCCACGAACTCGCGCCGGGCGACTGCATCCGCGTGCGTCCGGGCGACAGTGTGGCGGCAGACGGGGTCATCGTGGCCGGCCAAAGCTCCTTGAACCAAGCCAGTGTCACCGGCGAATCGCTGCCCACCGACAAGCGGGTTGGCGAAGCGGTATTCGCCGGCACCATGAACCTGACTGGCGTGCTGGAAATCCGCGTCACGCACGTCGGGCCAAACACCACTTTGGGCCGGGTGCGCGACCTCATCCTGGCAGCGGAAAAGACCAAGCTGCCGATTGTGCGTCTCATGGACCAATACATGGGGCTGTACACGCCACTGGTGTTGATCATTGGGGCCTTGGTGTGGGCCTTCACGCATGACCTCAGCCGCGTCGTCGCGGTGTTTATTGTGGCTTGCCCGTGCGCCTTTGTGCTGGCCGCGCCCACGGCAATGGTGGCCGCGCTATCCGCCGCCGCCCGGCTGGGGATTCTGATCAAAAACACGGCCGACCTCGAACTGGCCGGTCGCATCAACGCCTTCGTCTTTGACAAGACCGGCACGCTCACCACCGGCAGCCTGGCGGTGAGCCGATTGGTACCCATCGGCGAAACGTCGCCCGCCGAACTCCTGCGTCTGGCCGCGTCCGCCGAGAAATACAGCAACCACCCGGCAGCCGTGGCGCTGGCAAAGCTCGCGTCCGAGGCAGGCGTTCCGCTGGCCGAGCCGGCGCAGTTTTCGGAAACTGCCGGACGCGGCGTCACCGCCACCGTGGACGGACGGCGGGTGTTGGCGGGCCGCGCCCAATGGCTCCAGGACCAGGGGGGCAAACACGACTTTCTGAACCTGGTGGACCTGCCGGAGGCCGAGGGCTGGAGTCTCATATTCGTCGCGCGTGAGGGCCAGTGCATCGGCTGGATTGGCCTACAGGACCAGAATCGGGCCGAGGCCAAGGAATCGCTCGCGGGCCTGCTGGACTGCGGCGTGCGGCGAGTGGCGATGGTAAGCGGCGACCGCAAGAATGTTGCCGAGCGCGTGGCGCGCGAAGTCGGTTGCCGCGAGGTGCTGGGTGATTGCCTGCCCGAAACGAAGGTGGATTTCGTGCGGCAGGTCCGCGCCAAGGGCTACCGGGTGGCCGTCGTGGGCGACGGCGTCAACGATGCTCCGGCCCTGGCGGCGGGCGATCTGGGCATCGCGATGGGCGCTGCCGGCAGCGAAGTGGCGATTCACAGCGCCAGCATCGCCCTCATGAACAATGATCTGCGCCGGCTGCCGGTCCTGCTCCGGCTGTCGCAGCAAACACGCGCGGTCATCAACCAGAATTTCCTGCTCGGCTTGTTCTTTGTCGTCGGCGGCATGGCGCTCGGCGCGTTTCAGTTCCTCACTCCGGTTGTCGCCGCAATGTTCCATGTGACTGGCTCGCTGCTCGTCATCTTCAACAGTTTTCGACTGGTGCGCCACGGCGAAGAGCTGGAGCCCCATCACCCCGCCGCACCTTTCCCAGCCGACGAAGAAGCGAGTCGCGACCGCAATTAACTCCAGCCTGCCCACTATGAACACGCTCATTGATTCTCCCACGGCATGGCTGGTTCTTTACTGCCTGCTGGCCCTGCTGGCGGCTTTGGCCGGCGGGGCGTTGCCCACGCTCTTCCGCCTGACACATACACGCCTGCAATTGGCCGTCAGTTTCGTCGGTGGCTTGATGCTTGGGCTGTCGGTCCTGGGCATGTTGCCCCACGCCCAGCATCAACTCGGTTCGGTTCAGCAAGCGGCGGGGTGGCTGTTGGCGGGCTTCCTGGGAATGTTTTTTCTCCAGCGGTTCCTGCCGTTTCACCACCACGACGTGGCCGAGGGGAGTCCGGTGGAACCGTGCGGCCACTCCCATTCCCTCGCCGAACGCTCCGCCCGCAGCCTGAGTTGGCTGGGTGTGGCGCTGGGGCTATCGCTGCATTCGGTGTTCGATGGATTGGCGATGGCCGCGGCGGTGGCGGCGGGCGCACAGACACACCACGAAGCGCTGGGCTTGGGAACCGCGCTGGCGGTCATCCTGCACAAACCCTTTGGCGCGCTAGCGATCAGCACGCTGATGGTTGCCAGCCAAGCTTCGCAACGCTCCCAACGTCTAGTGAACCTCGCCTTTGCGCTCGTGACACCGATCGGGGCACTGCTCTTCTTTATCGGCGCGGGGCATCTGGCGCACTCGCAACCCGCGTGGCTCGGGGTGGCGCTGGCGTTCTGTGCGGGCACCTTTCTGTGCATCGCCGGTGCCGATTTGCTGCCGGAGTTGCAATTTCACAGCCACGACCGCTTCAACCTTTCACTAGCCCTGCTGACCGGCGTTGCGGCGGCGGCGCTGGTGGTGGAGTTCGGCCATGCTGACCATTCCCAACCGCTTCAACTCCATCGCGGCGGCACAAAAGATAAAGGTCTTGCCGCTCCCTACGACCTGGGCGAGCAGACAGTTGGGGGTCTGTAGAATGCGCCACACACTCGCCTTTTGGTGCGGTCGGAAGCTGATAGCCGGGCTGGCACCGGGTAGCGTGAGGTGATCGCCGTTGAAGGTGCGGAGCCGGGTGTGGTTGAACTCATCGTTGTATTTGCGGACGAGCCGTTCGCGGCGCTCGTCGTCCTGCCAAAGCCAGTGTTTGAAGCGGTCCTTGAGCTTCTCCTGTTTGTCGCGGGCGGCTTC
>CAINDV010000358.1 GCA_903847485.1 uncultured Verrucomicrobiota bacterium | reverse complement strand
GTAGCGTTGCACTTCCTTGGCGAAGCCGATCTGGCCTAGGAAGGCGATAAAGCTGGCCAAGCCGCCGAAGGGCGAGATGGCCTTGGGCGTTTCGTCCAGCACCAACTTGTTTTCGCCGAAGAGCGAGGTGATTTCGGTGCGCGGGTTTTTGTGCGGGGTAGGATCAGGTGTTTCAGGCATCTATCCCTGTACCCACAACCCTTTCCGCAATGCCACTCTTTTCCAACTTCGGAATTTGGGCTAAATCCAAAGTGTTAGCATGAGTAACACCCGCACAGCGACGCCTGGCAGCCCGTTCCGACCGGAGCGGTTTGCGTCGTCGTTTGAGCGGGGCTTGCTGGCGAATTTAGTGGCGAAGCGGGTGGCGGTGTTGCCCGCCGGGGCAGCGGCGCGGGGCTTGATCTGGTTTCTCCAATGGCTTTCCTGGTAGCCCGGCGGGCTGTCGGCGCTGGCGGTGGAGGGGTTGGAGGCGTATTGCCTGGATGGCGGCGGCCAGCGCGGCGGCCGTGCGGGCCTTCCGCGCGGGTTGGCTGGCGGAGCGGGCGGCGGGCCGGGTGGAAACGGGCGTAGGCCGGCGGATAGGGGCGGCGCTGGATTACACGCGAAGCGCGCGGACGCTGACCATCATTGACGGGCCGGCGCGGATCGGGAAGAGCTTTGCCGCGCGTGCCTGGTGCGAGGCCAGCGCGGGCTTGGCGTGCTATGTGGAGACGCCTTGTTCCGTAGATGAAACGTCTTTTTTGCACCGCCTAGCCCAGGCGTTGGGGGTGAGTATCAATTTGAAATCCCGCGCCTTGGATTTGCGGTTGCGGGTAGAGGAAGTTTTGCAGGGCGGGGATTTGATGCTGGTGATGGATGAGGCGCATTACCTATGGCCACAAGGGCGTTCGAGCGACACCGTGCCGGGGCGGGTTAATTTCGTCAACACTACGCTGATCAATTCGGCGTGCCGGTGGCACTGGTAACCACGCCACAGTTATACACGGCGCAGCGTGCGGTAGAGCGGCAAACCGGATGGAATGCTGACCAGTTCATTGGCCGGATCGGACATGTCGAGCGGCTGCCAGAAAGGCTGGCGGAGGCGGATTTGATGGCGGTAGCGGCGGCAATGCTGCCAGAGGGAGACGCGCAGACTCAGGCCAAGCTGGCCATCTCCGCGGACATTTCCAAGAAGCATCTGGCGTCTATCGAAGCCATCGTAAAGCGTGCGCGGTGGCTGGCGGCGCAGGATGGCCGGGCCAAAGCGACCGTTGCCGACGTGGACGCGGCGATAAACGAAAGTGTGATACCGTCGGACCTGGCGTTGGAATCCGCCTTGCGGGTGTCACGTCAAGGCCAGCCGGTGTCACGCGCGGACGCCGCGAACCTCTCGCCGCTGCTACGCGGACGGTTCGCGGGCGTGCCGTCGGGAGACTTTAACCGCAACGGCGGGAGAACGCCTTAGCGGCTGAAACCATGCCGCCAGCCGAATTGGCTGGCGGGAAATTTTTGCCCGGCGAACAACCGGGAGTTTTTTGTTGTACGCGTCAAAAGTGCGTTGTTACGAAAAACCGGACAACTTCACGACCGCAGACCAAAGGCTGCCATTGTTCAGGCAACCGTCCCGGTTGCCGTTCGCCAAGCGAGACGCATGGCGGGACGGTCGCAGGCGGGACGCCAGCGCCACTACCCATTCAGAGGGTGTGGAATTCCGCCTGCAAACCGGTCGCGTCGGCGTGCAGCACGGCCACGCTGCGCGGGTGGTGGAAACGGGCTTGCCCAGCGGGCCCCGGATTCAAGTAGAGCACGCCGCGAATCACCTGCGAGAACGGCTGGTGGGTGTGGCCAAAGATGACCGCCGACGGCTTCTGGTCAGCGATGCGGGCCGCGAGCAAAGCGGCCGGCCGGTGGGGGTTGAAAATGTGGTGTAACAGGTAGCCATGCCCGGCCAACTCGACAAACTCCGTCAGCCGCCAGCCCATTTCCGGGCTGTCCACATTGCCCATCACGACCGTCACCGGTGCGATGGCGCGCAGTTCATCCAACACCGCGAACCGGCCCACGTCGCCCGCGTGCAGGATGTGGTCCACGCCCGCAAACAGCTCCGTCACGCGGTCATCGAACAGGCTGTGGGTGTCGGCGATGACGCCGATACGAAAGGGTGGGGCGGGTAATGTCGGGGGCATGACGAGGGTTCACGCCTTGGCTTCGTCGGGCGCGGCTTCTTCTTCCCCGGCTTCGGGCTGCACACCCTTCTCCGCCGGGGATTCCGCCGCGCTAAACTTCATCGCGCCGACAAACAAGGCGGTGAACAGCCCGCCACTCAACAGGGTTTTCAGGAAGAAGGTCCAAGTGGACGGCAGGCCGGGCAGCCCGGTGGTCAGGGCTTGAATCCAGCCGGCCAGGGTTTTGGCGTAGCCGGGATCAGAGAGCCAGGACGTGGTGTTGGTGATGAGGTAAAACACCAGCGCGCCCAGGATGCCGCCGCCCAGCAAGCGCACCCCGGAATCGCGCGGCTTGAAGCGCCGGCCCAGCCCGATCAAGACGACGTAGCCGACGTAACTGCCCAGTTGAGACAGCAGCGAGAGGGGACTGAAGACATTCGCCACGCCGTGCGAGGCGTACCAAGCGTTAAGGCCCAGGTCCGTGACGAGCATGACGCCCAGCGGCAGCCACCACGCCAGCGCGCCAGGAAAGTACAGGCCAGCGCAAAACGCCAAGGCGTACGCGGCGCTGAAATTCGGGGGCAGCAGGCCCGGAATTCGCGACACCACGAACACCGCCAGCATCAGCAGCGGCGCCAAGAGTTGCTTCCATTTCACGGCGCGGAATGATACGCCCCCGCCCGACGATGACAAGCCACAGCATCAACCCAGTCCCCACCAGGCGTTATGGGGCAAGTGTCATTGGATGTTGGTCAGGGAAGTGTCAATAGATATAGGTCAGCTCTGGTAGATTGCGAGTCATGAAAAACGCTCTGAAAAAGATCGGCCGGCGATGGTGGCGGCGGTTCGTCGTGGGCAAACGCAGCG
>CAINDV010000357.1 GCA_903847485.1 uncultured Verrucomicrobiota bacterium | reverse complement strand
GTGCCGGATTGATCCAGGGTGATGGTGTCGCCACCGCCCGGCAGGTTCAGGTTGCGGTCGGTGGTCTCACCCTTGCCGGTATACATTAGGGTGCTGCCGCCACTGATCATGATCTCGGCATCGGCATCGGTTCTTGGCGCGCCCAGGCTGCTGCTGGCCTTGCGTTTGGCCATGCTGTTGAATGAATCGATGCTCAAGGTGCCGCCGGTGATGATGGTCTGGCCGCTGTAGGTGTTGATGCCTGAGAGCTTCAACGTTCCTGCGCCGCATTTCTTGAGCGACACGCTGCCGCCGCCCGGGCCTTGGGAATCGGCGATATTGATGGAAAGCTCCTGCGCCGTCGTGGCGCTGGTCGTATCCAGGCCAAAGGTGGCGCCGGCCATCAGACCGTTGCTGTTGACGCCGGTGCAGATGTTCCTGAGCATGGTTCCGGCCTGCCCGATCGTGAACGCACCCTCACCGCCGACATGCAACCGCAGTTCACCCGCCGCGCCATTGACACTGATATTTGCCGGGGTCCAGCGCGCTGGATCATTGTTGTAGAGCGACGACTTGACCTCCAGGAGTCCCATCTCAACCTTGGTGGGTCCCGTGTACGTATTGGGTCCGAAGAGTTTGATCATCCCGCTTCTGATCCCATGGTCCACGGGATGCCCGGTCTGCGTGAGGCCACCAGGCCCGCTGATTCCGCCTTCCTTATTATTGAATTCCAGAGAATCGTGAGCATGGACTTTGGTATTCCCATTCAACTTCACGGGCCCGTTCCAGTGGGCATAGCTGCCGCCGGAAATGCATCCGTCGTCAGAGGTGAGAGCGTTGTTCACCGGGGGGCCGTCGAAACTGATGGTCCCGCTCTTGTTCAATGTTACAGGACCCGTCCCCAGCCCCTGGTGATGCACAGAGAGACAGCCTTCATTGATGGTGGTTCCGCCACTGTAGGTGTTGGTCCCATGGATTATATAGACCGTGTGCGGGCCGTTCTTGATCAAAGCGCCGGTGCCGGAGATGGCGCCTGGCAGGAATACGCGCGTGTCATCGGTTTCGAGTCCGTCGATGGTGAAATCGGCATCAAGCCTGAGCGGCGCCTTGATGGTGACCTCCGCCCGGTTCTGGCTGTTCATGTAGGGCAAGGAGCCATGCGATTTGCTCTTGGCGAATACCAGCGTGCCTTTGGAAGTCAGCGTAAGGTGCGAGCTGCCGAAATTGAGCTGGTTGAGCACGAAATCGTCGGCGGATTCTCTCGTCACCTCATATCTGCCCCCCTTGTAGAAATTGAGGATGGTGTCGGAATTTCCGCCGGCAGCAGGGGCCGAAGCGGCGCCCAGATTATCCTTCCATTGCGCGGCGTCATCGAACTTGCCGGCATTATTCGATGTCCAGGTGAAGTGCATGGGCCCCGCGGTCTTCACCACCTGCACGGTATAGTCCCGTGTCGATTTGTCCTGGGCCGTGATGGTATAGGTCTGCGGCTCGGTGAAGTCCCTCGCCGTTCCGGAGGGCGGATTCGCTGTAGCGAAACGCGCCAGGTCAAATGCCGGAGCGAGCGACTTCACATCGGTGGAGTCGGGGACGTAGAGCGTGATGGTGGAGCCATTGATCGCGCCATAGACAGAATCCGGCAAGCGCAAACGATAGATCTCTTTCACCGTCCATGGAGCCGTCAGTTCAACCGGGAAGGAATAGCCCCTGCGCTCACGTTTCCTGGCGACAAAGGGCTTGTCGTCCGTGACCCGCAGATCAGGACCGGGATTTTCGAGTTTATCCTTGGTTGGCGGAAGTTTCGCCGCTTTTACCGTATCGATGTAATCGGTCAGGTCGCGCATGGCGATGACCTTGTAATGGTTGTCCTTCAAGTAATCGACCATGTCTTCGAACAGATCAGGGTCGGTTCCAACGGCGGCATGTTCCAAATCCGGCGTGCCATGGAAACAGAGCACCACCACCCTGCCGGCTGTAGCCTGCTGAACGGCACTGATGAAAACCTGCATGGTCATTCCCACGCCGCCAACGGCAAACGAGGGGACATCGAACGGGTTGTCCACGGCGGGTCGATAGACACGACCATAGCCACCGCGTGCGAAAACATATCCCCAACTGCTCAAGAGCGGGTAGAAATTCGTATTGATAATATAGAACGGCCAACAGAAGGTCGTCGGCTTGGGAATCCGGTTGGCGATTGCTTCGTCTTCCAGGGTCCACACATAAGCCTGGCAACCGCCGATATCGGTCAACGACATCATCCCATGTCCCCGGGTATGGTTGCCGATCTCGAAGCCATCATCGGACATGCCCTTGATCTGCCGCCAAGTCATGTACCAATCCTTGCGCTCGCGGAATCCATAGGCGTCCGAAACATAGAACGTGCCGCTGAAACCATGCTTCTTGAGAATGGGGGCGGCGATCGTCGCGTGAGTAACACAGCCGTCATCGAAGGTGAACACGACGGTCTTGTCCGGGATGGGCTTCTTGATAATCCCGGTGGGATCATCGCCCGTTGCCGCCTGTGCCCAGCCAATAGTTGCCGCTGCCATCAGCATTGCACACATTAATTTCGTTCTCGTTTGCTTGATCATCGTTGTTGTCTTTCGTCTGGTCATGGCTTCTCTTTGCGTTGAATTACTTTATGTCAGCTTGTTCCGCAGTCATTAACCGCACCGGCCCGAGCAGGCCGGATGGCAATAGCGGATCTGTTGATTTATACGGATTCCAGGTGCTCCAGGTCAGCCGTTCCTTTTCCGGCAAACCAGAATCTCTGATGAGACGGTTCGGCCAGAGGTTGACGACTTTAACTTCGAGCGCGTTGTCACCGGCTTTCGCCGCCGCGGCCACGTCCACGCGGAACGGCCGTCTCCACAGGATGCCAAGGTCCTTGCCGTTCAGCTTGACTTCGGCAATAACCGCCACGCTGCCGAGGTCAAGGTACAGCGGCTTGTCTTGCGCCAGCAGGTTCGCGGGAACAGTGATCGTTTTTGAATAGACCGCCGTGCCCGAGAAATATTTCACGCCGACATCAGCATGTTCGGTCCATGAAATCAGTTAGGGGGTGTCCATCTGAGTGCGGCGACCCCTACGGGTTGTAGTTTCGCCATGGGTGAAGTTTTTTCGGATTGATCTCAAGGGACGCGGGCCCGACCCG
>CAINDV010000356.1 GCA_903847485.1 uncultured Verrucomicrobiota bacterium | reverse complement strand
TTTCGACATGACGAATTATCGCTTCTGACCTAGATCATCTTAGACTTCACTGACCTATAACCTCGTAGACTTGGCCGCTAAACGATGAGCCTTATCCCACGCGAGAAACGTAGCTCCCTCTTCTGGGGAGAGATTCCACGGCCCACGAAACGCCGCGATTTGTGCCCCTAAACCCGCGGACGCCGGAGCGACGACATTCTTGTATCTTGGATTTCATCTTCCCTGCGTGGCACCAGCCATCCGGGAAGATAGGACCGCTCCTCCGTTTTATATCGGGTTGGAAAACGTCATGGCTTCCTCCCCGCCTCCGCCGCATGGCTGGGTGGCCAAGGATCCCAAAGCGTTTGGCTGCCGCGACGAACTGACCATTGACGCGTGGCAAATCCCCAAAGCCATACCGGAATCGGGCGGGCGCAGCGTGGACCGCGCGATCGCCGGGACTCTCGACGGGTTTCTGTTGGACAGTCATCCGGTTAGCCCGACTTTCGAAACTGGTAAGGCCTTTTGACTATTTTCCAGGAGGTGCCTTCCGAATTTGCCTGTGAATCCGTGGTTATTATCAGCGCATTGGCCGTTTTTCCGTGGAGTGAAGACCTACCCCCTTGCGGACTAACCCCGTCTCTCTAGCATCCTGTCGCCAGCTTATGTTTTACGCTCTACTCCGCAAAAGAAAGATGGCCAGAGCCATCGCTACTTAAGCGTCTTCGAAAATGTCCGCGTGCCCGGTCGCCGGTCGCCGTTCCAGAAGACCTTGCTGTACCTGGGAGAAATCAACGACGCCCAGCATGCCGCCTGGCCCCAAGTCATCCAGGTGTTTGACGCGGCTGCAGGCCAGACCCAGACCCGCAGCCTCTTCCCCGACGACCGGGCCATGCCCGCGACCTTAGCCGGAACCTCCCTCTCGGTCTGTCTGGCCGATTACCAATTGAAGCGCCTATGCCCATACGGCGCGTGCTGGCTGGCCTGTGAATGGTGGCGCGAACTGCCACTTGACGCTTTCTGGAGTCGGCGCTTGGGTGTTATGGTAAACGTCGGAATTGCGCTTACATGCCAGCCGAAGACTGGTAATCTCCAAGCCGATGAAAGCGCGGGTGCTCACCCATCCGGATTTGACCCGGACGAACTTGCTGTCCTTGGCGAGCACCATCCCGGGAGCCTGGCTGGGACTGAAGCTGGCCGCCTGCTTACTGTTGCTCGCGGGCTGGAAAGCCACGCAGGTCACCGCGCTCTTGGGGGTGAGTCGCATGGGCTTGTGGCACTGGCTGACCACCGCCAACCGGGTCGGGCTGGCGGCTTGGCCACCGGCGCGTTACCCCGGGCACCGCCCCCGGCTGAGCGCCGCGCAGCAGCAGCAGTTGGAGCTGGCGTTGCTCCAGTCGCCCGAGCAAGCAGGACTGCCGCGTCCGCGCTGAGATGGTCCGCTCGTGGCGGAGTATGTGCGGCCGACCTGCGGCGTGCAGTTGTCCGTCCGCCCAGCCCAGCGCTGGCTTCGACGGTTGGGCTTGGTGTTATGGCAACCAACCTACCGCTAGGTGCCGGCCAAGCAGTCTGGGACCGTGCGTTTTACCAAGCAAATCAAGAAGAAACTCCGCCCGGCGCTGGCTGCGGCGGGGCGGCGTGTGGTGCTCTTTGCGGATGCAGCGGGCTTTACGCTGCACGCCAAACTGAGACGGGTCTAGGCCCAGCGGGGTAGCCGGCCGGTAGTGTGGACGCGCAGCCAGCACCGCGTGCGCCGCAACCTCTTTGGCTGGGTCAATCCGTTGAGCGGCGCGCGCGGCTTGATGACCGCAGCGCACGGCAACACGGCCGCCTTTGTGCAGTTCTTGGAACAGATCCTGGGGGCGCATCCGACGCCGTTGATTCAATTGTGGGTGGATAACGCCTCCTGGCACAAAGGCGAGGTAGTGACCACCTGGCTCAAGACGCAGGGGTGGCTCAAGTTGTTCTATCCCTGCTTATCCGGTTGGTTGCCAAGCGAGTCAAACGCAGAGGCGCGAAGCGTGCAGAGAGACGCAGAGAAGGCCCTTTGGGAAACCTTCGCGTCCTCTGCGCCTTGGCGTTTAAGCCGTTTGGCAACCAACCGGATAAGCAGGCTTTTATCATCCGCTCTACCACCCGGAATGGAACTGCCAGGAGCCGGTGTGGCAGCGGACTCGCTATGAAGTCACGACCGGGCTATACGCCCCGCAATTGGCGGCGGTGGAACGATCCCTCCGGGACACCGTGGCGTCCTGGTCCAACGAAAAGGTGAAGCGATTCTGCGTCGCCAAATGTAAACTAAGCTAGGACGTCCACTATAGCGTCGGGTTGTGCGCCCATCGCACCCGGGGTTCGCTGGAGCGTCATCTGGCCGTGCGCAAAGCCACCGGCAGAGGGATAAGGGCCGCACTTTGCGAGCACCCGGACAGCCCGTGTGAGCGCGCCGGAGGGCCAAGAGACGCCAGGGAGTGGGAAATTCATAGACAGGGTTCCTCGCTCCTACGGAGCTTCCGCCGGCGGGCCAGGGGAAATGCGCCGCACCGCTCGGTCCAAACTAAACGGCAGTGGTCCGACGGGGAGAGGGAGAAGCCGGCTGCGTGCGCGGAATGGCTTAGCTCCGCTTTTCTCATCGCCGGTGAGGTGCTGCCGCACCGACGCGGCGAATTCGGCCAGTTGGTCCTGGCCCGGCGGGGCAGGGCGGGCTACTGGGTCCGCCCGAATTTCTTCTCCAGTTCGCGCCAGTTCATTTCGAGGATGGTGGGCCGGCCATGCGGGCAAGTGTAAGGCATGGCACAGCGACGCAGTTCCTCGATGAGGCTTTCCAGTTCGGTGCCGGCCAGCGGGTCGTTCGCCTTGACCGCGTGCCGGCAAACGGTCTTGGCGACGACATGTTCGCCGAGCCGCAGCGAGTTCACTTCCTCACCCGCCGCCTTGAGTTCGTCCACCAGGTCCAGCGCGAAGTGCCGGGGATCGCTCGCCTTGACGAACGGCGGTAGCGCATCCAGCAGGAAGGTCCGCTCGCCAAACTCGCGCAGGCCGACGCCGAGCCGCGTCAGCGCCGGCAATTGCTCGCGGAGAAACTGCGCGTCGCGGGGAGACAGCTCCAGCGTTTCCGGCAAAAGCAATCGTTGCGACGGAGCTTGGCCGCCGTGTTCGAGCCGGTTAAGCATCTGCTCGAAGAGCACCCGCTCGTGGGCCGCGTGCTGGTCCAGCAGCACCAGACCGCGATCCGATTCGAGCAGCACGTAGAGCCGGCCAACCACGCCGACCAGGCGCAGCGGGACTTTTAGTAAGGGCACGGGCTGCTGGCCGAACGGTGAGGGCCGTGGGGCGGTGGGCGGTGGTATCGTGCCCGGTGAGGACATCGGGCCTACAGGCTGCATCGCTCCTATAGGCCGGGTCCCTTGACCCGGCGCGGGCGGTGTCGGTGTCGTCGGCGGGGCGGGTGTGAATTGGGGAAACGCCGGCTGATCGGCCGGGTCCGGCGGAGCAGGGGTGGCGGTGGGCGGCGTAAAATGTGAAACGTGAACTACGGCGCTGGCTTTCGGCTCCTCCGATCCGGCGTGGAAGGCGAGCAAGGTCTGCCGGACGGCCTGTGCCACGAGCCGGCGCACCTCGAATTCGCGGTGGAACTTCACCTCGCGCTTGGTCGGGTGAATGTTCACGTCCACGGCAGCCGGATCAATCTCAACGAACAGAGAGCAGGCCGGGTAGCGGCCCTTCATCAGCGCCGTGTGATAGCCCTCGAGCAGGGCGAAGTTGAGTCCGCGGTTATCCACGGGCCGGCGGTTCACGAATAAATGCTGGTCTTCGCGCGTCGCCCGCGAGACGCCC
This sequence comes from uncultured Verrucomicrobiota bacterium, assembly GCA_903847485.1. Classification (GTDB taxonomy): domain Bacteria; phylum Verrucomicrobiota; class Verrucomicrobiia; order Limisphaerales; family JAJXZI01; genus CAINDV01. The sequence continues at coordinate 1,786 of CAINDV010000356.1, read as the reverse complement.
GGAGCGCCGATGAAGCCCCAGACGCGGAAGAGCGAGGCACTGGCCGGAGCGGCTGCCTGGCTGACGTCGGGTGCCGCGGCACCTGCGAGCAAAGCTTCCGTCGTCATTTCTTCATCGCTCTCGGTGAAAGACCGCAACTCGGCGGCGAAGTCCACTGGCAGCAGCTTCAACTCCTGACCGTGCAGCGACCGCAGCCGCTCCGCCAGCGCGACGAGGCGCGCGGGAATGTCACTACCGGATTTCGCGCTCGGCAATTGCCAGACCGTGCGCCCGTCTTTCACCAGCGTGAACGCCACCTCCGGATACGCCAGCGCGGCCAGCGTGAGGTAGTGGTGAATGTGCGCCGCCTCGGTGTCTTCGGTGCGGAGAAACTTGCGGCGGGCGGGCAGGTTGAAGAAGAGTTGCCGCACTTCGATGCTGGTGCCAGTCGCGCTGCCGGCAGCCTTGACCTCGATGATTTTTCCGCCATTGACCACCAAGCGGGTGCCTTCGGGCGACTCGCTGTCGCGCTCGCGGGTGGTGAGCGTGAAGCGGCTGACGCTGGCGATGCTCGGCAGCGCTTCGCCGCGAAAGCCCATCGTAGTGATCGCGGCCAGGTCCTCGGCGCGCTGGATTTTGCTGGTGGCGTGGCGCTCCAGGCAGAGCAACGCGTCGTCGCGGCTCATGCCAAGGCCGTCGTCTGTGACGCGCACCAAAGCGCGCCCGCCGGCCTGCACCTCGACAGTGACGCGAGTGGCCTGCGCGTCGAGGGCGTTCTCGACGAGTTCCTTCACGACGCTGGCGGGCCGCTCGACCACTTCGCCGGCGGCGATCTGGTTAGCGACTTGTTCGGTCAGCAGGCGGATACGGTTCATCGTGGTGGTCAAGCATGGGAAAAGACGGAGTGCTTGGAAATGGCAAATCATCGGCTCGGCACTGCGATTCCAGAGCAGTGGCTGGCGGCGACCAGCGGCGCACGTTTCCGCCTTGCTTGGCCGTATCTGCGTATTCCGGTGATATCGGGCACCTGTTCCAATTCGTATCGGACACCATTCCGGTCCTGTCGGACAGGGATTGGAGCGAAGCGACGCGCTGCGGGAGTCAATTAGAGGGGTGTCCGACAGGAGTCAAGGTTTGGTCCCGGTTTTTGCGCGCCTTCGGAGCCCTGCCGAGGGGCGACGATCCGGTCAGCCAACCCAAGACATCGTCGCGCCGCTGATTCGGGCGGGCGGTGAGCGGCGGGAACGGACTCCCGAACTCCAGTTCTTCACTCGTAGGGCGTAGGCTTCCTTGCGCTGGGGCCACGTCTCGTAGATCCGCTTCCAACGGCTGAAGTCGGCGCGAGTTTCATCGAATTCGTCGGCGCCCGCGAGCTTGCCGGTGCTGAGGGCGGTGTAGAAGTCCTTGTTCAGCACACCGTATTTTTCTCCCCGAAGAGCGTCAGCCGACGTTCGAGTAGCTCCATTTCGACAACCAATTCACGGAGGTCTGTGCCGGGAGACGGTGGTTTCTTCAGTCCGGGTGTCAACGGGTGCCAAGGCCAAGGCAGTAATTCTCAGTATCCACCAGATCGGGACACCCGGTGAGGGCACCGATCCTACAAGATGACGGTTTTGTGAGGGTGTAGGCCGGGTGCCCTCACCCGGCGGGGGTTCACTGGGTAATGACCCGTTGCCTCATGGATAAATGACACCGAAGGAGTCTGAGCAGGCAGGCATGGTTGACTCGGGTTTCAGTATTCGCGCTAGAGCATAGCGGAGGTGTCAATCCCCGCCCCTGGCATGGAGTGCCCTGCGGGCGGTGGAGC
>CAINDV010000355.1 GCA_903847485.1 uncultured Verrucomicrobiota bacterium | reverse complement strand
GTAGCACAGCGCGGCTGTGCTCCGGTGCGGACAGTGTTAATGGGCGCATGCCTAACCTTACTTCCTCCAGCATACATCCGCAATGAATTATGTCGCTGTGTATAACTCGTCGCCAAACATCCCTTGAAACAAACCCGAAAACTGTTATGAATCTCCCGCCTCAGACTGGCCGGTTTTGAAGTGCCCACCAGTGGCCGGTTTTGATCCGCCCGATGACAAACTGCGGATTACACAACAAGTCTATGGTGCTTTTTCCTACAGTTTGGAGAGGCTGTTTAAACGCTAAACTACCTGTCCAGTTTTCCGGGAGCACTATAGGGTGAATCGTTGGGCTGCGGGGCACTGGCCTCGGCCTGTGGGCAGTACCCAGTCCGCTGTCAGCGCACCAGCCAATTTCGGGGCCAGGTGGGCACCGAAGCCTTGTTGGGTCTGGAAGCGTTTCGTTGCCATGGTCGTTGGCCGCTCCTCTTCCCTCACGCGCAAGCCCTCGCCTCCTCCAGAAACTGATCTGCGCCATAACGGCCGTGCCGGCATTGGGAGCCAGCCCCTTCACCCGCTCCGGTCAGGCCGGGCGAACGAAAAACTCGGTGGCCGCGCCGACCTGGATCGCACGTTGGACTTGTTCCGGCGGCAACGCGCCCCGGTCACTGGCGGCGACGTTCTCCAGAACATGCGAGGGGTTTAGCATTCCGGGGATGCAGGTGGCCACGGCGTCGAACGAGAGGCAGAAGCGCAGGGCCAGTTGGGCCGGCGTGTCCACGAGGTTGGCGTCGAAGAGAAACTGAAACGCATCGTTGGCCTCACTCCACCGCTGCCGCTGCTCGGGCGACCACCGACTGCGATGATCGCGGGCGTCGAAGTGTTGTGAACCGGAATACTTTCCGGTGAGGAAGCCGAAGCACAACGGCGTGCGGACGATGACCCCGATGCGGCGCTGGTGACAAAGGTCCAACAAGCCGCATTGCAGGGCGCGCTGGTCGGTGAGGTTGAAGTTCACTTGCAGGCAGGGCGGAGCGAATTCTTCCACCGCAGCGCGGGCCTCTTCCGGCGAGCGGGCGGAGAGGCCCCAAGCTCTGATCTGGCCGGCGGCCTGGAGTCGGTTGAACAGCGGAATGATCTCGGGTTGTTCGCGAAGGACACTGAGGGGGGGACTGTGAAGTTGGTAGAGGTCGAGGTAGTCCGTGCCCAGGCGGCGCAGGCTGCGGTCCAGAGCCGAGCGGATGTGGGCGGAGGAAAAATCCTGCTTCCCGCCATCCACGAAGCCAACCTTCGACGCGATGACGACCTGGTCGCGACGCTGGGCGAACACTTCACCGAGAAGTCGTTCGCTATGCCCGAAGCCGTACAGGTCCGAGGTGTCGAAAAAGTTGATGCCTTGTTCCTGGGCACACCGCAGCGCCTCACGTGAGGTGTCGTCACTGGTTGGCCCGTAGGAAACCGCGCCGCCCGTGTCGCCGCCGAGGCCCCAAGTGCCGAAGCCGATTTCGGAGACGCGCAGTCCGGTGGAGCCTAGCGCGCGGTAGTTCATCAATAAATGCCGGCGATCTGCAGCTCGACCTGCCGGTTGGTGTAGAGGTAGGCGCCTTTCTTGTTGCCGTACCAGATGACTTCGCGGCAAAACTCGTCCCAAGACCAGTAGGCCTGTGAGGTGCGGTCAATGTGGTAAGTAACGGGCTTCTCCAGCATTGGCACTTCTTCGCCGCGCACAATGCCCCGGTAGAACTCCCAGACGTTGAAGCTGGTGGTGACGTCAAGGTCCGTTTTCTGAAAGGGCTGCTTGAGCAGGCTGCGGTTGAGGTTCTTGGCGTCCTCCAGCACGGTGTTGAGCGAGGCGTATTCCGGCCCCAACGTGCGGCGCAACAGGCCGATGGCTTCGTTGTAGAACGCGTCCACCTTCCCGTCGGCAATGAGGCGGATGAGCGTGAGTTCGTCCGCCGGCCAATAGATGTTAAGGTACTCCGGCGAGTGGCAATATTCCGGCCCGCCGTTCTGGATGTTCCGGGCGGCTTGAAAAAAGAACTCGCGGATGGACTTGAGCGTGGGGTAATGGGTCAAATCCCCTTCGCCGAAGGCGTCAAAGATCTCGGCATAGGGCACGCCACCCAACTCGTGCGCAACGATGATTGGAATCTGGAAGACCTTGTCGAAGTGAATCAAGGCGGTCATCCAGCAGTAGGCCCGTGTTTTGACCCAGTCTTCGCGCGGCATGGTGGCCGTCGCGATGACGAGTTGCTGCTTCTCCAAAATCTCGTTGTCCGCATCGGCGAGCGAGCCGTGGATGTTGATGATGTCGGACTCGATCGTGACCATACCGTGCCGGCGCTGGTACTCGGGGTCACCCATCTCGGCATTGGGCAGGATGGAAAGGTCGTTGAACTGAATCCGGTTGTGCTGGCCGTTTTCAACGACCGTGGCAATGCCAGCCTTGAAAGATTGGTACGTCTCGCCCGGCAACCCTAGAATCAAGTCCGTATAGGTTTCGACGCGATCGCGGGTGAAGCGGCGCTGCAATTCCTGGTAGGAGTCCAGGGAAATGTTCTCACGCTTGATGTTCTTGAGCGTGGTCTTGTCCACGGACTGCATCGAGATCGTGACGCCCTTGTTGAGGCCGCTGTCCGAGAGAATCTTCTGTACGAGGTAGGCGCGTTCAGTGGCGTTCTTGGTGTTCTGCACCGAGAGAGCCGTGGGGAAACCGGTGTTGCGCTTGGTATCTGCGACATATTGGGCCAGTTCGACATCGCGCGGCAGGATGCCGAAGTTCGCATCGCAGCAAAAAACGAAATCAATACGCTTCTCGGCGAACCACGCGACCTCCTGCTGGAGGCGTTCGACCGAGAATTGCGAAACCCGGCTCTGCGTAGATGAACCCCAGTCGCAGAAGGTGCAGGAGAACGGGCAGCCGCGATTGGTTTCCCACAGCGCGATCCATTTCTGGTCCGGATGCGCCTTCATCACCGCATCAAAGGCACCGGTAAGGAACGGCGAAGGAATGGAGTTGATGTCTTTGATGCGTTCGCCCTTGGGATTGTTACGAAACTGGCCTTGCGCGGTGAGGTGGCTGGTGCCCGCGATCGTGTGCCAACTTCCGTTGCGCCACGCCTGGACGATGTCCAGCGCGACCTTCTCGCCTTCGCCGTGGATCGCCACATCAATGAACGGATGTTCGCGGAGAAAACCCTCGGCTCGATCCGGCACCTGCGGCCCGCCGAAGATGATGCCGATGTGTGGGTGTTGGGCGCGGAGCTGCTGGGCGATGGCCGAGGAGATGCGGAGGTTCCAGACGTAGGTGCTGAACAAAACCAAGTCCGCGTGGGCAAGAGTTGCGACGGCATCCGCCACCCGCTCGCGGGAGAAAAGGGGCATCAGGAAACGGACGCTCTCGGGCGCCGGGTGGTGCCGCGTGATGTAAGCCTGGAGCAGGCCGACCGAATACGGCAGGTACGATTGGCCGGAGAAGCTGTTATTGATCTGCACGAGACCAATTCGCAACGGCGCTTCGTCAGGGGTAGCATGGTTGGCCATAATCAGGAATTTCGGGTACCTAACACAATTGTCGGCCCGAACGCAAATATCCAGGCGGGCTGAAGGGCTGAGTCACGGGGCCAGATGGCTTTGATACCAGTGCACCGTGTCCGCCAAGCCCTCCTCCAGCGTGATTTGTGGCTGAAAACCCAACAACCGCCGCGCCTTGGAAATATCCACCATCCGGAACGGAATCGCGCTGGGCTTGGTCGCATCGAACTGTAACGAGGCCGGTTCGTGACCCGTCGCATTCAGGATGGTCCGCACGACCTGCTTGATCGTCGCGCCCTGGCCGCAGCCGATGTTCACCGGATCGCACTCGGCGTGTTTTTCCAAAAGCAAGAGGCAGCCCCGCGCCAGGTCGGTGACGTGCAGAAAGTCCCTCACCTCGTTGCCATCGCCCCAGACGACGAAGGGATCCTCCTTCTGTGCCGCGCGGCGAATGAGCGCAGGAATGACGTGGCTGGTCTGCGGATCGAAATTATCATGCCTTCCGTAAACCGCCGTCGGGCGCAGCAACGCGACCTTCAAGGGCGACTTGGCCGCGACAAACTCCCCCAACCGCTCCAGGTAACGCCGCATCCAAGCGTATCCGAAATAGCCCGGATAGGGTGCCGCACTCCACATTTCCTCCTCGGTCACCGCGTGCTCCGCCGGCGGGTAGCCGGTGCTGCTGCTGAAAATCAGAATCCGCTCGACACCCTCCTCCCACGCGGCCTGCAGCACCTGAGCGGTGACGACGAGATTCAGCGTGATGGCCCCCATCGCCGCGACCGGCTTCGTGCCGGCAGCGGCCACGGTCCCCCCCGCATGAAAGACGTACTGCATGCCGTGGACGAGCCGTCGGCAGTCGTCAAGGCAGGTGAGGTCCGCCCGCATTGTCTCAATGCGTTCGTGGCAGACCCGCGGCGACCGTTGGTGGATGGGGATCCGCACAGACGCGCCCCGGCGGAGCAACTCCTCGACGAGGTGGGTGCCGACGAAGCCGGTGCCGCCAGTGACCAGGACTTTCTTGTTGTTGTAAAACACGCCTTGTTCTGGTGGAAATAGCCGAATTTCAAACTCCTGATGGTCTAGGAGGCGAGTTTACGCTGCACGGCGGCTCGAATGCCGGCAGGATCGAGTCCGATCTGCTTACGGAGATCATGCACAGTGCCGTACCACACGCAGAATTGGTCCGGCAGACCATGATAGGAAGTCACGAGGTCTGGCACCTCAGAAATCGCTTCGCGCAAACCGAAGGCGTCGTGAACGACGAGAATTCTTGTGTGGCGGAAGCGTTCGATGACTTCCTTGTCGATGGGTTTGAGCGTGTTGAAATAGACCAGGTTGACCGGCAAGTCCTGACACGCCTCCATCACGTTGCCCAAGATTGGCCCGGCGGTCATCACGGTCACTTTCCCGCCGCTGTCCTTGATGATGTTCGCTTTGCCGAACTGTATGGGGAAGTCGAAGTTGTGTCCGTGATCGGAGAGCCGGAAGTAAGTCGGCTTGTCATTGTTGTACTGGCTGCGGAGGAGCGTATCCACTTCCTTCTTGCTGCCGGGCTGCGTGACTTCCATGCCGGGCAACATCCGCAGGATGGCCAGCTCCGTGTAGCTGTGATGCGTGGCACCGTCCCAGGCATAATCGAAAGTGGCGCCGGTGGAGACAAGGTTGGCGCCGAATTGGTTGTAGCACAGGTCCACTTTGATCTGCTCCACACAGCGCTCTGTAAGAAATGGGTTGATCGTGTGGACGAACGGATGGAAACCCTGGGCGGATAATCCCGCCGCGACGCTGATAAGGGCGTTTTCGCAAATGCCCATGTTGTAAACGCGCGTCGGGAACTTCTCCTGGAACGGCATGAAGAGAAAGTGGCTGATGTCGCCAAGGATGACCACCACCCGCTCATCCCGAACGGCTAGCTCAAACGTCGTATCTTTGAATTGCTTCCTCATGCCGCCTCCAGTTCCTTCATCAGGACTTCCATCTCCTCCGGCTTGGGAGATTTGCGATGCCACTCAAACATATTACGCACTATTGTTGGGCAGCCCTGGCCTTTGGTGGTGTGGGCCACGATCACCTTGACGGTGTCGGCGGGCTGCGCGAGAGCCGCCTTCAGCGCCTCCAGATCGTGGCCGTCAGCTTCGATCGTGTGGCAGCCAAAAGCGCGGAACCGCTCGGCTGGATTGGGGATGGGCAGGGAACGCACTTGTGAGTGATTGTCGTCGTAGAGGATCGTCAGGTTACTCAATTTCAGATTCGTGGCGACCATGACCGCTTCCCAGACGGAACCTTCATTGGATTCGCCGTCGCCGATGAGCGTGAACGCCCGACGCGAGGATTTCTGCAGACGAAAGGCAAGCGCCATGCCGGCCGCCACCCCGATGCCGTGACCGAGCGAGCCGGTGGAAACCTCCGCGCCCGGCACTTTGAGCCGGTCGGCGTGGCAGCCCAGGCGCGAGCCGAAAGCGCCGAAGGTGCTCAACTCCTCGACTTTGAAATAACCGTAGTTCGCCAGCGTGACGTAGAAGCCGAGGGCCGCGTGGCCCTTGCTCAAGACAAACACATCGCGCCCCTCCCACCGGGGATTGGCGGGATCGTGTTTCATCGTATCGTACACGGCGCACAGCATCTCGACGATGGAGAACGAGGTCGGGATGTGCCCGTGACCGCTGGCGTGCGAGGCGTGCAGGATGTCGCGGCGGATTTTGCGGCAGGCGGGCGTCATCATTCGATCTCCATGTAGGAAACGCGCGCCGTCATCGGCAGCCGTTTGACGCGGCAGTTGTTCAAGCCGAACACTTCGTCGAGCGCGACGGTCTCGCCGGGGAAGACGTCGTCGCACAACTCGTCGAACACCAGAATGCTGCCTTTGCACAAGTGGGGCTTGACGGCTGCGAGCGCGGCTTTCGTCGGCTGATAGATGTCGAAATCGAAGATTGCCAGCGAGATGATTGTCTCCGGATGATCCTTCAGATATTGCGGCACGGTTTCGGTGGCGTCACCTTTGATCAACTGGTACTTCTTCAGGTGGGAAATGGGATTCAACGCTTCCTGCACACCGAGGATCTGGCTGAGATAGCTCTCGTAATCGGGCGTCACCGAGAAGCTGCCGTCCTTGGACTTGCAGAGCGCGCCGTCCTTTTCGCCGAAGCCCTTGAAGCCGGCGAACGTGTCGAACCCGATGATTTTGCGGTGGCGGCTGAAGGGTTCGTAAATTCCGCGCAACGCCGCCAGCACGGAAAGCGTCTGCCCCCAGCGCACGCCGAACTCGGCAATGATGCCGTGGCTGTGGAGTATCTTCTGGTAGATCTCGTTGAAGAAGAGGAGCCGCGAAAGCGCCTTCGAACTCAGGAACAAGCCCAGGTTCGGCAGCAACTCATCGTCCGGCAACGGCGTGGATTTCAACAGTTCCGTGAACTGCTTCTGCGCGTCTTTCTCCGACGAACTGGAAAGAACGATGGCGTCATGTTTTTGTGTTTTCATAGGTGTGGAGTGTTGGGCAACGAACTAACAAACTCTTGAACGACCTCCAGCGAGGTCTTGCGAAAGGCTGGGAACAGCGCCGAGATCTTGTCATTGGCGGCCTCGGCGGCTTCGTAGTGAAACTCTCCCCAAGCGACCTGCTTGCCGTGAAGTCGGGCGATCTCGCCCAGGCTGACGTTGCCGACGGAGGCGACGTTGTAGATGCCTTGAAGGTCATGCTGGACAGCATAAGAGAGAAATGCGCTCACGTCGGCATGCAGCACGTAGTTGAAACGGGAGGCTGCGGTCAGGGTAAGCTGACAGGGAGTCTCGTGGAGGATGCGCCAGAGACCATTGGGTCGCATCGTCGGACCCAGAAGCCCGGTAACGCGGAGAATCAAGCAGTTGGGACAACGCGCACGCACCAGCGACTCTAGCATCAGTTTGGCGATGCCGTTCAGCCGATGCAGCCTGCCCAAGTCCACCGGGACATCTTCCAGGCAAGGGAACTTGGCCGGCGGCGGATAGACATCCGTGGAGGAGATGAAGACGAATTTTCGGTGGGCCACCCCCATCAACTCACGGGCGGCCGAGAGCGTGTTCTCGACGTAATCAGCGAGGCCGTCCTGGGTCTGCGGTGGTCGCGCAGGCCAACCGCAATGCACAATCACATCGGCGGTGACCGATCTGGGAGCGGACTCCCGCTTCCAGACAGCACCACCCAGGCACGCGCGCAGATGCTTGCCCAGACCACTGCTTGTGCCGCTAATCAGGAAGTTCATGGTTCGCTCAGCCGATGCGCTGCGGGATGAGGTTGCTGTCGCGGTAGATCGTTGTGCTGCCTTCCCACTCGAAGCGGAACGGTACCCAGACGAATTGGCTCAGGGCCGCTCGCAGCGACGCCTGTTTTTCCGGCGGGCAGAAGAACAGCATGAACCCTTTGGCGCCCGCACCCAGCAGCTTGCCACCCAGGGCACCGCAGTCGCGCGCGATCAGGTAAATGGCGTCCACTTCGGCATTGCTTACGCCGTCGGCGAGGCCGCGCTTCAACACCCAAGTCTGGTGCAGCATTTCGCCGAACGCCGTCAGACTGCCCCCGCCGGTCAGTATGCCGTGCGCGTCGTCCACAAGCTGGCGCATCCGGCGCAGTTCCGCCGTTCGGTCGCCCATCCCCGCTATGACCTTGGCCGCGACTTCGCCGCCCAGCCGGCTACTGCCCGTGTAAAGCATGCAGAGGTTCTGTTCCAGTTCCGTCACCCGCTCGCGCGGCACCGCCACCGGTTCGACGCGGAACGAGCCATCGCGATGGAAATGCACGATGTTCAACCCGCCATAGGCCGCCGCCACCTGATCCTGAGAGCCGACATTCTCCTTGAGCACCTGTTGCTCCAGTTCCAACGCCTTGAGGGCAAGGTCGTGTTTGCTCACATTCTGGCCGCGCAACGCCGTCAAAGCGCGGATGAGCCCGACGGTGAACGTGGAGCTGGAACCGATGCCGCTACGCGCAGGCAAGTCGCCCTGATGATGGATCTCCAAGCCCTCGGCGTTGTCAAAACCGAGGAAGCGCAGGCCTTCGCGCACGGCGGGATGCAGAATCTCTGAAATCGACGAAACCGTTTCGATGTGCGACCAGACGATGCGATGGCGTTCTCCGAAAAACGGCGGAAGCCGGCGGGCGCTGACGTAGCAGTATTTGTCAATCGTCGTGGACAGAACGGCACCGCCTTCCTTGAGATACCAAGCAGGGTAATCGGTCCCGCCGCCGAAGAATGAAACACGATAGGGGGTGCGGCTAATGATCATGAGGCTTCCTGTCGGAAAAACTCTCCGACGCGCTGGTAGGATTCCGGCGTGCCGATGTCAATGAACGGATACTCGCCTTTCAACGCGAAGAAACCGCGCCCGCAAAATCTTGGGAACACATCCTTTTCTAGGCTCGCCGGCTGGCCAGCGGGGATTTCTGCAAGCGCCTCGCGCGATAAGAGGTAAAGCCCGGCGTTGATGTAGCCGCCGGCAAGCGCCCCCAGAGGCTTTTCGGTGAAAGCCACAACCGCACCATCGGCGTCGGTCTCGACGAGGCCGCTGCTGGCGACTTGCGACTGGTGCGTGAGCACCATCGAGAGGCGCGCGGATTTGGCCCGGTGAAACTCGACAAAACGAGCGAGGTCCAGGCGCGTGACAGAATCACCGTTTGTCACGAGCACGGTAGGAGCATGCACCAGCGGCAGGCACGCGCGCACCGCGCCACCCGTGCCGAGCGGCGTCGTTTCGATGTTGGCGACAATTTCCAGGCCGTTCCAGTTTTCAGATCTCACGAAGTCCTGCACCTGTGCCGCCATATAGCCCAGCGACAGCACCACCCGGTGCGCGCCAAACCCCCGCAGCCATTCGAGATAAAGTTTGAGGAATGGCACGCCGTTGACCGGCACGAGTACCTTGGGCCGGTCGGCGAAGACCGAACGCAGCCGCGTGCCAAACCCACCCGCTAAGACGATGACGTCAATGTTGTGCAGGCAAGTCACGGGCAAGTTCCTGTCTCCAGTAAATGAGCATGTCCAGCAGCGTCTGCCGGTAGGGGATTTCGGTTTTCCAACCCGTGGCCGCCTTGAACTTGTCGGCGCACGGTATCTGCAACGTCACATCCGCCGGCCGTATGAGCGCCGGGTCCACCCGCACCTCGATCTTGCCCTTGTAGCTGGTCATGGTGAGCAGCAAATCGAGCATCTCGCGGATGGTCATCGTGGTGTCGCCGCCGATGTTATAGACCTCCCCCGCCGGGCATTTCTCCGCCAGCAACCAGTAGGCGCGCACGGTGTCGCGCACGTCGGCGAAGGTGCGGACGGAGTCGAGATTGCCGACGCGGATGACCGGTTCCTGGAGGCCGAGTTCGATGCGAGCCACCTGCTGGGAGAAGAAGGAGTCCACAAACACCTCGCCGCGCCGCGGGCCGCTGTGGGTGAACATGCGCGTGCGAATCGTTTTGATCCCATAAGCCTTGAAGTACATGTAGCCGAGCATGTCCTCGCCGACCTTGCTGACGGC
>CAINDV010000354.1 GCA_903847485.1 uncultured Verrucomicrobiota bacterium | reverse complement strand
GCTGGCAGCACAAAGTGACGCTGCGCAACTTGCGGTTCTGGCTGTTCGTGACCGCCGGCGTGCTGAGTCATCCGGCGGGCAAGACCACGATCAAACTGGCCGTGCCCGAACGTGAACGCGCCTGGTGGCGACGCTTGTGGGCAAAGATTTTAAGCCCGTTTCCCAACTGCAATGCAGTAGAAAACCACCCCGCTTTCACCAGCCAATCTGCATGAACATTTGATTTCTACGGCATGGATTCGGCTTAGACTTCGTCCAAACCGCTTCCGCGATGTCTCCCTCCGTATCACCCATTGCCCTTTCCGGCCTTTACCCCAGAAATGGGTAAAACCCAGAAAGTCGAAGGTGCCCGGCTTCGTCCCCTCGCTCGTCGGCGGCTCCGATGTTTCCGCCGGGCGCCCAAAGGGCACCAGGCGCGTCTTCTCCGCGTGCAGACTCAGTCCATACTTCTCGAACCGCCGGAAGAGCACCCGATAGACTTTCTCCGCGTCTTCTTTCTGCTCGAAGCCCAGCAGGAAGTCATCGGCAAACCGCACCAGAAAGGTTCGCCCTTTCATCCGCGGCTTGACGCTCTCCATATACCAGCAGTCCAGCACGTAATGCAGATAGATGTTCGCCAGTAACGGCGAAATCACCCCGCCCTGCGGCGTGCCGTCTTCCGGGTAACTTACGTTCCCCCGATCCAGCACCCCCGCCTGGAGCCATTTACCAATCAGTCGGCGCAGTACTCCATCCCGTACCCGTAGATCGAGAAACCCTCGCAAGCACGCATGTTTGAGCGTGTCGAAATATTTCCGAACGTCCACGTCCAGAATCCAGGCTATCCGTTACGTGGTGCCTTGGCTCCAAATGCAGGCCAAGGCTTCGTGCGCCGAGCGCCCAGGCCGAAACTAATACGAGAAGTACTTGAAGTCTTGCTCGTAAATGGGTGTCAGCAGCATGGCCACGGCTCGTTGCAGTACCTTGTCCTCGATGGTCGGCATACCGATGGGCCGGGTTTCCGGGCCGTCGCCCTTGGGGATATGCACCCGCTTGACCGGCGGCGCGACATACCTCCCGCTTTTGACCCGGTTGAGCAAACTCAGCAGATTCTTTTCCCAGTCCTTGCCGTAGTCGGCCCAACTCTGGCCGTCAAGGCCAGGGGCACTGTCCGGCTTGACCCGCTCATAGGCGGCCTTCAGCCATTCCACGTCCAGATAGTGATTCAGCGACGTGAACCCCTCGTGCGGGCGTTCGCGCGCTACTTGCGCTATCCGTTGTTGTACCGTGAACACGTATTCTAATCTCTGTGTATCAGTCATGTTTCCCAACAACCGTTCCGTGACCCGACCGCTTCCTTCCCTACTCCCCGGCTTGGACGGGACTCCTTCGCCGGTTTTCCATCGGTACTATGCAGCGGCTAAGACGACCGTAGTCGCCCGCCCGACACTTCGTTTTCAGCGTTGCGCCGAGCGGCCTTGAGTTGACTTCGCTGGTTCGCTCACTGGGGCAGGGAAGTCCGCCGCCCCAGGGCCTGGATGTTGATCACCGGTTTCACCCGCTCCGGTCTTTGGTCCCAAGGAGACCTACGGTACTCCCAAGTTCCCTGCGAACCCTTCTGACCTCTGCCATGCTCTCGGACCCCGGTCGGCCCTTTGCGCCAGATCCCTTTGCGGCGCTCAGGCGTGGCCCCCGCAATTGCTACGGCGAAGGCACCAGCCAGTTATGACTTTCGGGGCTCTATCACACAGCTTCAATCATCGCTGTTTACGCTTCGTGCCGTCCTCGCGGACGACTACGCAAAACTCGCTTCCGGTGGCGGATCAGCCTTTCCGGGTGGGCTTTTCCATGCCCACTGAGAGCGCGTATGGAAATTCAAGGAGTAGCGTTAGCAAGCCGTTTGAGCATGAGGCGGATCAGGGTCAGATAGATCATGGATTCGCTGGATTGAGGGGCCGTTTCATAATCGCGCGCCAAGCGCCGCGACTTGACCAACCAG
>CAINDV010000353.1 GCA_903847485.1 uncultured Verrucomicrobiota bacterium | reverse complement strand
GCGCTCCAGAACTTCCGATTCGGCTGGGGGCAAGGCCAAAAGCATGGAGGCAAGGTCTGGCTGCGCCTGGAAAAAGTCAGTCAAATCTCATCGTGCCCCTGCCCGCGATCTCCACACGCTCTCAGATGAAGCAACCCTTCGCCTCCCTCGACGACCCAGCCTCCGCGCGCCACTCGTTGAGGTCTTCCACGACTGTGGCGATTCAAAGGCGTTCCTAGCGCAATCGCGCGTCTCCCGCAGTGCGGGCAGTGACGCCGTCAGCAAGGCGAGGCGGTGGTTGGAGGTGCGGGCGCGCAACGCCTCGCAGAAGTCGTGGGAGAATTCCGTCCGCAGGCGGATGAAGACCTCCAGTTCGTCCAGCGCCACCAACGGCTTCGCGCCTTGATCGTGAAGCTCGTTCAGTCGTTGCTCGAACTCAGTCAGTGTCCCCGCCGGGCGCTGCACGCCGAGTTGGCGCAGGATTTCGCCCAGCAATCCCCGCAGCACCCACGCTGCTGGGCTGCGCAGGTCCACGTAGGCCGGGCGAGACGTGGCATGTCTTCACCGGCTTTGAGTTTGGCGACTTCTTGCGGTTTTGAACCGGTCATGTTCCACAGCGCTACGGTGCCGTCGTCCAGTCCCACCGCCAACCGGCCATCATCGCCGGACAATGCCGGTGAAGCGAAACCGCTTAACGCACCGCCAATCTTAGCCAACTCCTTCCCGGTCTCCACTTCCCACAATCCGATATGAGCGCCCCAGCCGCCCGCGCCGGAGAGTTACTAAGTCAACTAACCGGCTTAACCGTGCGCCGCTCTCAGGTCGGGGCTGCAAGCCCTACTAAGGCGGCGGCGGGAGTGATTAGTGCTCGGCGGGCAGGCTCAGTTCCGCCGGCCTTTGGCTTGCGCCGACAAGGTCGCTCCAAGCGGCCAATGGGCGTCTCTCCCGGACCCCAGTTTGAGTTAGGTTGGCCCCTGTGTTATTTCGCCTTAAAGCCAGAAATGCCTTTACTCCACGAAAGTTTGCGCGTAGGCTGTGGGCCTGTCCAACACCGTCGCAAACCAGCCCTCAATCCCCACCGCGTCAACTAATAACATCCCCGTGCCTATCCCCCCGGCCACGGTGCATTGGCTGCTCACGGACGCTTTCTTCGCGCCCCTGAGAGTGATCCTCGAAACCACGGGCATCCCCCGCCAAGGCCACAGCTTGGACGACCGCTCCTTCGCCACCCTAAGTATCCGGCGCGCCCTCCAAGCCGCTGCTAGCGGCCGCGACTTCCTCCAAATGCATGCCCTTCCCCAGGTTCCCGAACTAACCCGTAGTAACTACTTCGCCTCCTCGGGGAGTAAGCGGCGACTCGCCATGATGCAAGAGCTCGCCCGGCACCGGCGCACTAACCAACTCCCCAACCTCCGCGCCCAGGACGACCTGCTTGCCGGCAGCAGCCAAGGCTGAAGGATGAAGGATGCCTGCTTATCCGGTGGGTTGCCAAGCGGGTCAAACGCCGAGGCGCGAAGCGTGCAGAGAGACGCAGAGAAGGTCCTTGGGGAAACCTTCGCGTCCTCTGCGCCTCTGCGTTTAAGCCGTTTGGCAACCAACCGGATAAGCAGGGAAGGATGAAAGAACCACTTCAACCTTTCCCACCCAAGGCCAACATACCCTCCTCGCTTATGACCGTGCCGTCCTCGACTTACAATACGCCAACAATCTCAAGCAAAGCCAGAGCATCTATCTTATTACCCGCTGGAAGGATCACCTCGCCCCGGTAACTACCTGCGCCCGGCCCATTGATCGCACTAACCCGGCCCATGAACTAATCATCAGCGACGAAATCGTTACCTTCAAGGACACCCCGGGCACCGGGCACAGGATTACCGCCCACGCTCCCGACCGCGACGAAATTCACCGCCGCCTGACTAATGAAATGACCCTGCCGCCCGGCGTGCTCAGTGAGTGTTACCGCCTGCGCTGGCGGATCGAGAAGACCTTTGACTAACCAGAACAGAAGCTCGACGAGCGCAAAGCCTGGGGGAAGAGTAACACGGTCAAAACCATCCCAGCCAGCGTCCTATGCCGGGCGCATAACTTACTGCAGCTATTCAACGCCACCCGCAAAATCGAAGCGGCGATCGCAGACACCAAAGTCATCACCGCCTATCACAAGGAGCTGGACCGACGTGAAGCCAGAGCTAAAGCCGCTGGACGTGCGTTCCCCAGAGCCGTCTATCAGGCCCGCTACCGGCCCACGGAGCTAAGTCTGCCGTTTCTTTGTTGGATTACGGTACCACCTCATGCAGGCGACTTGCTACCGGCCAGCCGTAGCCCTCCTACGCCCCCTTATGACGCAATATCTGTAGGCTTTCTATGGACAGTGTTCCCCAAACTCAACAACGGCGTGAGGCTGCTCGCGCATCCCAACGGGGCTCGACCGGTGGCTATAGCCAATGCTTATGCCAATGCTACAAGCCCTCTTCGACCCCACCCTCAGCGCTTACAGTTTCGGTTTCCGACCGGGCAAAAGGGCTCACGCCGCGGTGCGCCCGAGCCAGAGCTACGTTCCAGCGGGCAAGGACTGGGTGGTGGACCTGGACAGCCCCAAGTTCTTTGACCGCGTGAACCACGACCTCCTGAGGAACCGCATCGGACAAACGATACGGGACCAGCGGGTGCGGGGTTTGATGGGGCGGTATCTGCGAGCCGGGGTGATAGTGGAAGGGTTGGTGTCGGCCAGTGCGGAAGGCACGCGGCAAGGCGGGCCGCGCTCCCCGCTGTTGGCCAATATTTACCTGGACGCGCTGGACCGGGAACTGGCACAGCGCGGACTAGCGTTTAGAGCCTGTTTGAAAATGCCTGCCGCAGTAGAGCGAGGCTCCGGCCGAGCCGCAACGACAGCGGAAATTCGATCTTGCCGAAAGGCTCGGTAGGAGCCTCGCCCTACCGCTGGGTGACTTTTAAACACGCTCTTAGCCGGCAGGCCGATGACGGCAACATTTATGTGAGCAGTCAGCGGTCGACGGAACGAGTGTTGGCGAGCCTCACCGACGGGATAGCCAAACACCGGCGGTTGGAAGTCAACGCGACCCAGAGCGGAACGGGACGGCCGTGGGAACGGAAGTGCCTGGGCTTTCGCATCCACCCGCAAGGGAAGAGGGAAGCCGCGCCGTCGAGTGTGGAGCGATTCAAAATGAAAGTTCGGGAGCTGTGGCGGAGCTGCCAGAGTCAGACCAGCGCCGAGCTGCGGGACAACTGGCGCGCATACATTCGGGGCTGGTGGGGTTACTACCGGCTGGCCGAGGAACGCCGTAACCTCTTCGACAGGTGGGTTGGATACGGCGACACATCCGGAGCTGCGGCTGGCAACGCTGGGACACCTGACGAGGAGGGCTGCGCCAACTGCGAGCCTTGGGACGGAGCGGACGCTGGCTGAAAGTGACGCACAGTTCCAAAGGCGCGTGGCGCATCGCGGCCAGTCCGAGTTTGCAGACGGCGTTAAGCAACGCGGGGTTGCGACGTCACGGGTTGTGGATGCCATCAGACCTTGCGGCCACCGTGTAAAGGGCCGCTGCGTTCAACCGCCGGAGGCGGAAAACCGCACGTCCGGTGGTGTGGGAGGGTGCGGAGCGCAATCCCCGGCACCCGACCCGATAAGGCCAATGTGAAAACTGCTGCTGCCCACTTCGGGAGGCAAGGGGTTGACCGCTCCCCACGTTGACTTCCGCTGGGGAGGGCGGCGGTGTTTGGGAGTTCGGGTTTTGGACTTCCGGTTTTCCCACCTATGCTTGAGGCTCAACCTGCATGAATCTCGGACGACGACTCGCGGCCTTCCTTGCGCTCCGGCGCAACACCTCCCTGCTGCTCGTCGCCCTAGTGCTCGCCGGCACGGGTGAGCGGATCTGGCTGGGGTTCGCGCCCAAGTACCTGGAGCAACTCGGCGCTGGCATCTTCATAATCGGCCTCTTCGACGCGCTCCAGACGTTGCTCGGCGCGGTGTATGCCTATCCTGGTGGCTGGCTGACGGACCGCTGGGGCGAACGCCGTTCGCTGATGCTCTTCAACGGCCTTTCCTTTGCGGGCTATCTGCTGGTGCTGGCCTGGCCCGGTTGGCCCATGCTGTTGGCCGGAGTTTTTCTCTACGTCGCCTGGAGTGCCATGTCGCTGCCCACGACCTTCACCGTCGTCGCCAACTCGCTCAAGGCGTACCAGCACACGATGGGCATCGGCGTGCAATCCATGGTGCGCCATGTGCCCATGATGGCCGGCCCACTCGTTGGCGGCGGGCTGCTCACGCGCTTCGGCTGGGTGGACGGCGTCCGTTACACGCTGCTGCTTTGCCTCGTGCTCGGCGCGCTGACCAGCGTCTTCCAATGGTTCATGATGGACGCACGGGTACCGGTCGCCGCAGTGCCGCGAGCTGCAGCGGCGGCACCCGCTCCTTCTTTCACCGCCATTGTGCGTTCGTTCACGCCCGCGCTCCGCGAACTGCTGGTAAGCGACATCCTCATCCGCTTTTGCGAGCGGATTCCCTACGCCTTCGTCATCCTCTGGGCGATGGGCCACGGCGGCGTCACGGCGCAACAGTTCGGCTGGCTGGTGGCCTTTGAAATGATGACCGCGATGGTCTGCTACATCCCTGTAGCACACTTGGCGGACCGCTATGGCCGACGGCCCTTCGCACTGGCGACTTTCGGCTTCTTTACGCTGTTCCCGGTGACCCTGTTGTGGGCGAACAGCTTCGGCTGGCTGGCGGTGGCGTTTGTGGTCCGGGGACTGAAGGAATTTGGGGAACCCGCGCGCAAAGCGCTCATCATCGGCGAGGCGGTGCCAGAACTTCGCGCCCGCACTTACGGCGCTTATTACCTGATCCGCGACACCACTGTCACAAGCGGCAGTTTCCTCGGCGCTGGGTTGTGGAGTCTGGGGTCGCAGTGGAATTTTCTTGGGGCGACGATTTGCGGAGCGCTGGGCACGACCTGGTTCTGGTGGTTCATTTATCGCCGGCCAGTTCCCGCTCCGTCTTGAGACGAAGCTGTCCGCAAGCGGCGGCGATGTCTCCGCCTTTCTCACGGCGCAAGGTAGCGGTGACCTTCATTTTCTCCAGTGCGGCCAGGAAGCGTTCCTGCGCCTCTTCTGTGGGTCGTTGCCAGGGCAAGCCGGCCACGGTGTTGTAAGGGATAAGATTCACCTTGGCGTGGAGGCGCAGGGCGAGTTGAGATAGGGGGCCGATCTGGTCGAGGCCGTCGTTGAGGTCGGCGATAAGGATGTATTCCAGCGTAATCATGCGGCCTTTGCGCTGGAGATAATGCTCGCAGGCAGCGGTTAGTTCGCGCAGCGGATGCTTGCGGTTGACGGGCATGAACTGGTCGCGGATGGCATCGGTGGCACCGTGCAGGGAGACAGCGAGGCGGAACTGTTCCGGCTCCTCCGCCAGCCGCCGGATTTGCGGGGCCAAGCCGCTGGTGGAAAGGGTGATCTTCCGTGCGCCAATGCCACCGCCCCACGGCGCGTTGAGGATGCGCAATGCCTTCAGGACAGGGTCGTAGTTAGCCAGTGGCTCGCCCATGCCCATAAGGACTAAGTTGTTGACTAGGCGCGTGTCACCGGGGAATGACGGGGCTGATGGGCTGGCGGCGGGTTTTCCGCTTTCCGCTTTCCGCTTTTCGCTTTCCGCTTCCCCATGCCACCGTTCCACGGCCAGCACTTGCTCGACGATTTCGTCCGGTGTGAGATGGCGCTTCCAGCCGTCGAGGCCGCTGGCGCAGAACTTACACCCATAGGCGCAGCCAACCTGAGTAGAGACACAGAGTGTGTGGCGGTCGCTCGCCTCGCCGTAGAGCGCTGGGTTGGCGGGAATAAGGACGCTTTCGATCAAGGCACCGTCGCTCAGGTGCCAGAGGAATTTCCGGGTGGTGTCGGGGGTGCCTTGCTGGCGGACTAAGGCCAGTGTGCCGAGCGTGAACTCTTTGGCCAGCGACTCGCGCAGGGCTTGGGGTAGGTTACTCATCGCGTCCCAAGAGGTGACGCGCCGGGTGTAGAGCCACTGTAGAAGCTGGGCGACGCGGTAAGTTGGTTGCTCCCAGGTTTGAAAGCGGGCGAGTAACTCGTCCCGGGTATGGGCTTTGATGTCGGTCATGCGGATAACTTAGCCGTGTCTATTCAATTCGCAGGACGAAAGGCAAATGACGAATGACGAATGGATGACGAAGCCCGAAGCTCGAAGCGTTAGACGTTAGACGTTAGACGTGAGGCGTGAGGCGTGAGGCGTGAAACCCACTGTATTTTTGGGTGGACGTGGGGCAAGGCTCGGCCTCAAACCGAACGGGCGGAAGCAGCGATTCGTCATTCGGATTTCGGGCTTCATTCGTCATTCGTCATTTGGAGTGGCTTAGCCCAGCCTGATCTCAGAGCGCAACGCGCCCAGTTACTCCGGCACATAATACTTCTCGGTGTATTCCTGCACCATGCGACCGGTGCTGAACTGCGGCACGATGGTCACGAAGGCATGCCGGATCTTGGCGATCCATTCGCGCGGCACACCTAGTTCGTCCCGCCGGTAGAAGCACGGAATGATCTCCTCGGTGAGCGTCCGGAAGAGATTCTCGCTGTCAATCCGGTCCTGCTCCTCGACATCTTTGACGTGGGCATCCGCGCCTATGGCAAAGCCGTTCTGGCCGTCGTAAGCCTCACGCCACCAACCGTCCAGGATGCTGAAGTTGAGGCAGCCATTGGCGGCGGCCTTCATGCCGCTGGTGCCGGAGGCTTCCAGCGGACGGCGCGGGTTGTTCAGCCACACGTCGCATCCGGAAACCATGGTGCGGGCGATGTGAACGTCGTAGTTCTCAATGAACACTAGGTGGCCCTGGAGGCCGCTATACTTACTCAGGTGAATGATCTGTTGGATGAAGCGCTTCCCAGCTTCGTCCCGCGGATGGGCCTTGCCGGCAAACACAAACTGCACGGGCCGCTTCTGGTCGTGCGCCAGGCGGACGATGCTCTCGAACTGTTGGAAGATGAGCGGGGCGCGCTTGTAAGTCGCAAACCTCCGGGCGAAGCCAATGGTCAGCGCGTCGTTGTTGAGCAGGGAGTCGAAGCGGATGAAATCGCCGTGGGCCAGGCGCTGGTGCTGGAGTAACAGGCGGCGGCGGGTGAACTCCAGTAACTCCCGGCGAAGCTGGTAGCGCAGCGCCCAGATTTCCTCGTCGGAGATGAATTCGGGGTCGGCGAGATTCTCCCAAAACTCGCGGGTGTTCAGGAAGGTTTTCCAAGTAGTCTTAGACTTAAGCTGCCAGAAGGCCGTCTCTTTGCCATCCACGTTTTCCCAGAACTCCGGCCGGTTAAGGAGCGTCTTCCAGTTACTCTTCGCCTTGAGTTGCCAGAAGGCTGCGTCTTGCTCCAAGCCCTTAGTCGCGGCGTGCTGGGCGGCTTCGTCGCTAAGTTTGCGCCGCCAGAACTTGCGCACCGGCCCCTTGAGCCAGCCCAGCGTGTGGACGCCATTAGTGATATGACCGATGGGCACCTCGGCGACGCTCCGGCCAGGGTAGAGGCATTGCCACATCTCGCGGCTAACTTGGCCGTGCAACTCGCTGACGGCATTGGCGGAGCGCGAGAGTTTGAGCGCCAGCACCGTCATGCAGAACGGCTCCTTGGGGTTCTTAGGGTTCACGCGGCCCAGCGCCACGAGGTCCTCGAACGGCACCCGAAGTTGGGCGCGGAACTTGTGCATCGCAAAATCCAGCAACTCGGCGCTGAACCGGTCGTGGCCGGCCTCCACCGGCGTGTGCGTGGTGAAGACACATTCCGCCTTGGTGCGTGCCAGCGCGTCGGCGACGGTGGTGCCGTGCTCCAGCTTTTCCCGCATCAACTCCAGCGTCAGGAAAGCCGCGTGGCCTTCGTTCATGTGGAAAACGGACGGCTGCACATCCAGGGCGCGGAGTAACTTCACGCCGCCGATGCCCAGCAGCATCTCCTGCATAATGCGCGTGTTGCTGTCGCCGCCATAGACGTGCAACGTCAGGTCGCGGTGCGCCTGCTCGTTCTCCGGCAAATCGGCGTCCAGCAGATAGACCGGCACGCGGCCGACATTCGCGCGCCAAGCCTTGAAGCGCACCTTGCTCAGCGCGATGTCCACTTCGCAAATCAGCGGCTGGCCGTGCATGTCGAGCACCGGCTCCACGGGGAGGTTGGCGGGGTTAAGCCGGTCGTAGAACTCGGTCTGCCAGTTGTTCGCGTCCACCGTCTGTTGGAAGTAGCCCTCGCGGTAGAACAGGCTGATGCCGACAAAACCGATGTCCAGGTCGCTCGCGGACTTGG
Source organism: uncultured Verrucomicrobiota bacterium (assembly GCA_903847485.1). Taxonomy (GTDB): domain Bacteria; phylum Verrucomicrobiota; class Verrucomicrobiia; order Limisphaerales; family JAJXZI01; genus CAINDV01. The sequence goes on along the minus strand of CAINDV010000353.1, from coordinate 1,476 downwards.
CGTGGTCACCGGCTAGGATGCCCAAGCCGCCGGCGGCAATAGGCAGCGTCTCATGGAAGCCAAACTCGGCGGAGAAATACGCCACCGGATGCTCCATCAAGGTCGGCGCGTGCTCATCGCCCCAGGTCGGCGCTTCGTTCAAGTAAGCCTCGAAGGAGGCCACCACCCGGCGGACCCGGTCCGCCAGCACGCCGTCCTGGAGGCGGACGCGCAGCTCGTAATCCGAGACTTCGTGCAAGATGGCGACGGCATTGTGATAAAGGTTCTGCCAGCCGCGCGGCGAAAGTTCGCCAAAGATTTCCTGCGCTTCCTGGTCCCAAGTCCACCACAGGTTGCGGGAGACCCGATGCAGGCCAGCTACCAATTCATCCAGTTCAGCTTTGACGAGCGATTTCATTCTGATTGTTCAGCGAGAAAAATTGAAATCCGGTGCCAATCCCCGGCACCGGAAGTCTTCGGGCGGAGACAGTAGTGGCGGGGGGGCAGGCTCGCAAACCAATTCAGGACGACCTCGTCTGGTCTTATGGCTGATTCACGAACTCAGGAATCGCCGGTGAAAACAGGGGGCTTGAAGATAGTAATGATTTCTACCCGCACTCTTTCTACCTTCCCCGGCGTGAAAACGAACCCCCGACCGGTCCTCACCGACCAAGACCAACGCCTGCTCGACGGCGTGCAAGTCCGCCTCCTTCGGCCAGATGAGCGGATCAGTTGCTGATCGAACAACACTACCTCCAGAACGCCGACCTCGGCGGCGAGCAGGTCCGCTAGGTGGCCGAATATCAGGGCCAGTGGGTCAGCCTGCTGGCCTGGAGCGCCGGTGCCTCCGGCTTGAAACTGCGCGAAGCTTGGATCGGCTGGAGCGCCCCACAAAAGAAACGCCGGCTGCCCCTGGTGGCCAACCACAGCCGGTTCCTGATCCTGGCTGGCTGGCAGGTGCCCAATCTGGCCAGCCGCGTCATGAAGTTGTGCCTGCAACGGCTCAGCCAGGATTGGACCGACCTTTGTGAGTTAGGAGTTAGGTGTGAGTGGTGAGTAGTGAGGTTAGCGTTTTCGTGCTGACTTCTATTTTCTAACGCCTAACTCCTAGCTCAACCCCAGCTCTATTAACCCCCGGTGCTGGTGGCCGAAAGTTTCGTTGATCTCCAGCACTTCCCGGGCACCTGCTACAAGGCCAGCGGCTGGACGTTGCTCGGTCACACCGCTGGCGGCCGGCGCGGCCACCAGGATTTCCATGTGCGCCATGGCCATCCCAAGCAACGCTGGGGGCGCGAACTGCGTCCCGGCGCGCCCGCACCGTCTTGCGCGGCCGCAACTGGCCGCCAGACCTGCAGTCCGTGGCCGCCGCGCGGCCCCCCGAAGGTCCGCCCCCGCCCGAAGAACTCACCCGGATGGGCCTATTCTTCGCGGGCCTCCCCGACTGGCGCCAACGCCGGCCGGACTTCCCACTGAGCAGCCTGCTCACCGTCAGTGTCT
>CAINDV010000352.1 GCA_903847485.1 uncultured Verrucomicrobiota bacterium | reverse complement strand
GGTCAAGCGCCGCCCCAAGCCCTATCCCCGCCTCACATGCCATCGCCACCGCTTCCGGGAGCTCCCGCACCCGAGCCGGGATCGGAAAAGTGGCTCCGGCAACGCTGCAAAATCAAGGGCCTAAACTAACTGCCATTCGGGTCAGTTCTTGGTATAGACAACTGACGAGACGCGGGCCTCTCTCCCGGCATGGCCCGTAAGCTCAGAGTCGTATCATGGCGTGAGTTACCACACCATGAACCGTGGCGGCCGCCGGGAGGAAGTCTTGTGCGATGACCAGGACCAGGCGCAGTTTCTGGAGACAATGCCGGGGCACCACGCTTCGCTTGATTTCAAAGCGCCGATGGCAGATTCCTGCCAGCGGCACCTACCCAGCCGGCTCAACCGCCTGAAATGGGATGACCAGCCAATGCGACGGTTCCGAACGCAGCAGGTAAACAACTTGAACAATGTCTTCCCTTGCAGCCGGCACAGGGATACACTTTCCGACATGAACAATATGAACACTGGTAGTAAAGCGTTTGTCCCTGAGCCACGCTGCGTCAAAAGCAGATTCCTATCCGCAATTTCTGCGCTCATGGTGGGGGGCGGGGCCGTCCTGGCGGATGTAACTTGGAACATCCAGCAGCTCACATCGGATGGCGGCATCAAGTCCGGCCTCTGCGCCAAGAACGGCAGCGTCTTGTGGGCGCGCGTGGATGGCAGCAAGAGCGACCTCTACCTCTGGAACGGTCAATACACCACCAACCTCACCGCTGTCACCGGCCTGGGCGGCAGCGGCGGTTCGCTCTACAACGGCACGGTCGCGTGGCGAGGCACCAACGGCGGCATCTACTATTGGAACGGTTCCAACACGGTTCAAGTCACCTCCGATGGTGCCGTCAGCCGGCCATCCCTCTACGCCGGCACCATTGCCTGGACTCACCACGTCACCAGCAACACCTTCACCCTCCACTACTGGGATGGTGCCACAAACCAGGTGCTGGACACCTGGCAAGACCCCACCTTCAGCTCCTGGAGTTGCTCCCTTTACAAAGGCAAGATTGCCTATGTCAGCGGCGGCGTCGGCGGAGGCGTGTTGTATTGGGACGGCACCAAGCGCGTGCAAGTGGACCCCTCGGGCACCGCGCCTTCACTTTATGACGGCAAAATCGCATACGTCCAAAGCGGGTTCTACATCAGCTATTGGAACGGCACCAACAAGGTGGAAGTGGACACCGACGGCGAGGTGCCGTCCCTCTGCGCCGGTAAGATCGCTTACAGCAAATTGGTCAACAATAGCTCCTGGCAAATCATGTTATGGGACGGCACCACCAATCATCAAATGACCTTCGATCCCGACACCGTCAGCGACGGCACACCGGCATTGGATGTCTCCCCCGCCGCGACCACCATCGCCTGGATTAAGAACTCAGGCGGCGTTTCAGACGAAATCCTCATCGCCAAGCAAACCAATCCCTGGACGTTCGTCATGATGGGTGACACGCGTGGCCACCACGACACGACCACTGGCGTCAGTGTCGTGCTTGCCCCCATCGCCACCAAAATCGCCGAACTGCGTCCGGACCTGGTGCTGTGCTGCGGCGACCAGGTCAACGGAAACGCCACCAACGGCCTTACCCCGCTGGGCTATGCCCAGATGTTCGACAACTGGAAAGCTGCGATGCACCCGGTAATCGCCTCCAACATCCCGATCTACACCGTCCGCGGCAACCACGAGAATAGCGCCGGCGAAGGCCCGCCGCTGCTGGACCTGAAGCAGGCGTATTACGACGCGCTCGGCACGAACATGCCCGGCAACGGACCGAACAACGGCCCGTCGGACGACCAGCGCGGTTACACTTACTCCTTTACCTGCAAGAACGTCTTCTTCGCCGTGGTGGACCAGTATTTCTATCCCATCTCCGATACCAATGGCGGATATGACAGCATTGACCAGACTTGGTTGAGCCAGCAACTCCAACAGAGTTACACGCCTTACAAGATCGTCATGGCCCACGAACCGGTTTATGTCAGCCATTTCTACGGCACTGACTCCTCCGGCAAGGCCAACCGCGCCCAGTTCTGGGATTCGCTCGGCTACAACGGCACCCGGACTTACGTCTGTGGGCACGTCCATAATCTCAGTGTCTGCGTTGCCCCCGACGACTACGGCAACGACATCTACCAGGTGCTCGCCGGCAACGGCGGCGCGGAATTGGACGAAGTCGCGCCCCAACCGGAGGCTGGCATGTCCATCACCTATTACAACACCAACCACTACGGCTTCGCACTCGCCACCGTCGGGGCCGAGGCGATGACCATCGAATACTACCTGCTCGACAAAACGGGAACCAAGTGGTCCAAGGCCACCTATACCACCACCGTGCCGGCGGTGCAGCCGCGGGTGTCCGTCGCGGTCGGCGGCAGCACGGTGACAGTTTCCTGGCCCCTGACGCCAGACAACTGGGTCTTGGAACAGACCAACCGCCTGGCCACCGGCAGTGCCTCCTGGCCGGTGGTGACCGCGCCGTACATCACCAACGCCACGAGCACCAGCGTGACCCTGCCGGCCACGCCGGACAAGCAGTTCTTCCGCCTCCGAAGACAGCCGTAACCCGCCGCAGGCACCGGCGCAAAGGGAAACAGTGCCCGCTTCGCGCCGGCCAGCATGGCCAGTTCGACGGGCAAGTCCTCGGGCCCATGAAGGGGAACCAATCGTGAGCTCCGGCAGCTCGTGGGAACTCTTCCCGAAAGCAGCCTTGACCGCTGGGGCGCTTCTGCAATCTTTTGCCCGTGCAGACGATCACCGTTCCCATCGGAGCCGGACCTTCCGACCGAGTCCCCTGGTTAACCAAGTGCAGTCCGGGCTCCAAGTGATTCTGACCAGCCACGGACAGCCCAAAGCTATGTTGTCAGCCTACTGTCCCACCGGCAAGCCCTGGCGGGTGGCGGTGCCGGACGATCCCAAGCTGCATGGCGACCTGCAAAGCCCTGTGATGGAAGACTGGCACTCCGGCTTGGCCCATCCACTTTTCCGCTCCGCCTCAGTTGCCAATAACAAGAACCCCTTTCCGAAAGTTTGTTGTTGTGCCCCCGATCGTGTGGTAAGCTTGCGCATGAAATATTTAGCCATGCTGGTTGGATGTCTGGCAGGTGTGGGACCGTTGCAGGCGGGATTTACGGAGGTGTTCAGCGAGGCGGCATTGGGGCGCGATTCGGTGATTGATTGGCGCCAGTTGGGGCCTACCTACACTTACCCGGCCAATCCAGTGAGGGTTGTATCCAGTGCCGGTTTGGGGGCTACGCTTTCCAAAACGGGCACAACCCCATTTAAGCGCCGGGATCAGGGAAGAGGGACCGATGGGGCGTTTTTCCCGGGGGAGGCTCTGATGTGCAGCGATGTCATCTTGGGATCGATGACGTTGAGCTTGGACGAGCCGGTGGCCGGCTTGGGATTCCAGATTCAGAACAATCAGTTGGGGGCCTATAACGCTCGGATGGAAGCGTTTGATGTTGCTGGCCACAGCTTGTGTGTCTTTTGGGAGGCGGGTGTTTCGACCACTGCCGGCGATGGTTCAACCATTTTTCTTGGTCTTTTGGGTTCGCAGGCGAATGTTTCAAGGGTGGTATTTGAAACAACTTGGCCCCCTAGCCATGGTGCGTTTCACGATTTTGTGATTGGCCATGTGGCGTTGGTTAGCCGGGTTCCGGAGGCCGCAACCATGGTGCTTAACTTGGTGGTGTTGGCGGGTGCCGGGGCCCATTTGGTTTGGCGGCAACGTGTGAAGAAGGCAGTTCTTGGTATTGACAACTGACGGGACGCAGACATTTCTCCCGACATGGCCCGCAAGCTGAGAGTCGTATCATGGCGTGAGTTACCACGCCATAAGCCTTGGCGACCGCCGGGAGGCTATCTTCCGGGATGACCAGGACCGAGCACGCGACTGGTGGGAGGTGGCGATGGCCATCGCGCCGGAGGACTTGAGCATCTGCGACATAGCGGCGGAAGGTAGGGAGAATTAAGAACTCAGGAAATCAGGAAATGGCGGCGGCGGGTAGGGCAATTTTGTAAGCATCCGGGCGAAGGGGCTTGGATTGCCATTAGCTGGCGGGAGTGATAGGGTCCGCGCATGAATGCGATCGTGACTTTGGAACAAAGCGACTTGCTGAACGATCTGCTCCGGGCGGGCCGCGGGCGGAATAAGAGCGAAAGCATCCAGCATGGCTGGGAATTGGTCCGGGCGGAAGTGGCGCGGGAACAACTCGCGCCGGTTTCCGCCGCCGAGCAAGCGCGAATGTATGCGGACATGACCGCCGAAGACTTGGAAGCCGATGCCCGCCTGAGCGCCGTCAGCGCAGCCAACCACAGGGGTGCCGCTTGAAGCAGTGGAAAACCTGTGGCTGGGATTTTCCGCATGGGCGGCATCCTTGCGTAGTCCTTTCCACCGAGGCCCGGTGCGACTACGCTGCGTTTGGCACCGTGAACGTGCTGGCCGGCCAAGCCCATTGGCTCGCCGGGCCGCCGAACGCGAACGGGATTCTGTGAGATACGGGTGAGGGTCGTTATGGAATATTACCGAAATCGCGGTGAGCTTTTTTTGAGGCTGGAGCCAGGGGAGAAGCTCGTTGAGTCGCTGATCAACGTTGCGAAATCAGAGCGCATAGATTTTGCGCTGATCGTTTCCGGCGTGGGCATGATTGAAGGCACGGAGATGGGGTTCTTCTGTGTCAACGACAATAACTATGACACCTATCGCCTGGCGGGCGTTTATGATCTAAGTTCCATTTCAGGAAACATTGCCCTGTGCAACGGAACCCCCAAACCGCATGTGCATATCGTCGCCAACAGACCCGATTTTTCGACCGTGGCAGGGCATGTTATCGAATGCAAGGCGCACATCACGATCGAGGTTGGCCTACAGGTTATGGAGAACACGGGGCTTCGGCGCACAACCGGACCGGGGCGTCCCGCTACTTTCCTCACAAAGAATGGGGCGTAAGCGGGAGGCAGACAGGCGCAAATCAGGTTTTGCATACGCCGGTTTCTGCCCGCAGGGCGACCGAGAATAGCCCAGCGTTGCAACGCTGGGCTGGGGAGCGCGCCGGTGGAACCAGTCCCGTCAGGGACGACAGAAACCCTACTGTCCAATGACCGTTCGGTCGTCCCTGACGGGACTTGAGCACGCCGGGGCGATAGTCCCAGCTTTGAAACGCTGGGCTATTCTCGGTCGCCCTACCGGGCGGGAAACAGCCTGGCAATAAACTGAGCTGCGCCTGATGTTCGGGTTGAAAGAACAAAGAACTTGCCACCCGGACCAAAACGAATATGCTCTGCCCCGTGAACGCGCACTGCAAACCGACGGCAGACCGCCCCGAGACACTGGGGCAGCTTTGCTTGTTGGGGGCTAAGCACTACGACGCTCCGGACGGGCACCGGAGCACGACACGGTTGGCTGACACCTTTTCACCCTCTCCGCTCCTCCTCAGTTGCTAATGCCAAGAACTGACCCCTTTACTCGTTTGACCCCTTTAGGCCCATTTACAACGAAGACACTTATGAAACAACACTTACTCATCGCCACCATGACGCTTGCCTTGGGACTGTCCAACGCCCTGGCGCAATTCACAATCACCCGGGTCGTCTCGACAGTGACACCTGTGCCCGGCGGGAGTGGGCCGTTCGACTTCATGGCTTACCCTGGCACCGATGGCATGAAAGTCTATTTCAACGGGGCCGACGAGGCCGGCCACTTCGGCATCTTTGGCGGCACCGGCGGCGCGCTGACTACGCTGGCGGATTGGACCATGCCGATTCCCGGCGCAAGCGGCCTGTTTGAGTTTATCAATCGCCCCAACGCGAATCTGGGACGGGTCGGTTTTGCTGGCGGCAACGCCACCGTGAGCGGCCTGTATCTGGCCAGCGGCGGCACGATCCAGCGCATTGCCGATACTACGGTCGCTGTGCCCGGGGGCGGGGGCTTGTTCGCAAGTTTCAACGACCTCAGCGTAGGGAGTTGGGGCGTGGTCTTTCGCGCCAATGCCAACCTGCCCACCGAAGGCATCTACCGCTATTCGGCGACCGGGTTGGCGGCCGTGGTTACTTTCCAGACACCGGTGCCGGGCGGCGGCGGGAGCACCTTCCAGTACCTAGCCAGCCCGGTGGCTGGAAGTGAAGATATGACCTTCTTTGGCAATAACCTAGAGACAGGTGCCGACCGGCGCTCTGGCATTTACCGCGCCACCGAGTCGGGCACGATTCAACTGATGATCGGCAACACGGACATTGATCCCGGCTCCGGCACTCGGTATTCGGCCTTCGGCCTGCAAGCCGTCAACCCGGCGGGACAAATGGCGGTCGTGGCGCAGTCGGCGGCGGGCGCCTTCGAGAGCGTGCGGTTTTGGACCGGCGACCGGTGGACCACGCTGGCCCAGGCCGGAACGCCTGTGCCCGGTTCTCCGGACGCGCATTTCGACAGTTTCCACCCGTCCATATCCTTGGATGAGTGGGGTAATGTGGCATTCCACGCGGATGACGACACCGGCAACACCGGCATCTACTTGGCCACCGGTGGCCAGTTACTCAAGGTAGTGGACTTGGACACTCCGATAGATGAGGGCAAGAAGCCTTTGGATGAGCATTCGCTGGGGTTGGCCGACAACCAGATGGCGGGAGGGATGCTGGCCTTCTATGCCGTGACCGGACCTGGGGAGTTCGGAATCTATGTGACATCGGTTTCTAAACCGGCGCCACGCTTGCGTATTACGGACGCCCCCGAGACGGTCTCGCTCTTCTGGCCGACCAACGCCATTGGTTTCCGGCTTCAGCGAGCGGCAACCCTGCCGCCGACAGTCGCGTGGGATAACGTGACGAATACGCCGACCACGCTGGGCGCGGAGTTCCAAGTGCAAGTCGGCCGGTCCGACGGCGCAGGCTTCTATCGCTTGGTGAACCCCTGAACTGTATCCGGGCAAAAGACATAACCAAGCGAGATAAACGCCATCATAAAGGGGTCAGTTTTTGGTATTGCCCACTGACGGGACGCGGGCCGCTCTCCCGGCATAACTCGCAAGCCGAGAGTCGTATCATGGCGTGAGTTACCACGCCATGAGCCTTGGCAACCGCCGGGAGGTTATCTTCCGGGATGACCAGGACCGAGCACGCGACTGGTTAGGGTGGCGACGGTCATCGCGGCGGAAGGTAGGGAGAATTAAGAACTCAGGAAATCAGGAAATGGCGGCGGCGGCCCAGGCGAAGCGGCCTGGCCACTGCTCAAGCGGAGCGCCGGTTTGGAATTGGTGCCGTTTAGTTCACTGCGTCCGTCGCCTCGGCGAGTCTGCGAGCTTGACGCTCCGGGGCCAGGGAATACGTTCACGCCCCGTGAACGCGCACCGCCAGCCACCGACAGACCGCTCCGAGACACCGGGGCGGCTTTGCCCGTTTGGTGCTGAGCATCACGCCGCTCCTGGGAAGCGCACGGCACTATTGAATGGCCGCTCACTCTGCCTGCTGCGCTTCGCCTCAGTTGCCAATATCAGGAACCGGACCCCTTTACGGCAAAATAAACTTAAAAACAATTGCCAGCCCAGCCTCCCAGGGCCATACTTGGCCCATGACCAATTCAACTGAAAACCAATTCTCCGTGAGTCGCAGAGCGACAGACAGCAATTTTAGGTCGGCGCTCACGCGGCGCCAGTTCCTGACGCGGGGGGCAACTGCGGTGGCGCTGCCGTACCTTATTCCGGCCTCGGTGCTGGGGCGCGACGGAGCCGTTGCCCCCAGCGAACGTATCGTGATGGGCGGCATCGGAATCGGTGGCCGCGGTTCCTATGATCTGAGTGTGATGTTGGGCATGCCAGACGTGCAGTGGGTGGCCGTTTGCGATGTCCTGAAACGGCAACGCGAAGCAGCCAAGAGCACGGTGGACCGTCAACAGGGCAATCAAGATTGCGCGGCGTATAGCGATATGCGCCAACTCCTGGCCGAGCGGACCGATGTGGATGCCGTGTTAATTGCCACCGGGGACCGCTGGCATGCGCCGGCTTCGGTCCTGGCCATGCGGGCGGGCAAGGATGTCTTTTGTGAGAAGCCGGCGTGCCTCACCATGACGCAAGGTCAGATGATCGTGGAAACCGCCCGCCGGTATGGCCGGGTCTATCAAACCGGCGCCCAGCGGCTCAGCGAACCCCACCATGTCTTTGCCATCGAAATGGCCCGCTCCGGCCGGTTGGGCGCGGTTCATACCGCTTACGCCGACTGTCGTTGGCGCGACGGTAATCGCCACGACTGGCTGCCGGCGGAACCGGAACCGTCCAAGGATGAACTGGACTGGGATTTGTTCCTCGGTCCTTGTCCCTGGCGGCCCTACAACAGCGGGTATCTGAGTTCCGGGTGGTATCACTTCTATGATCTCGCGACGGATGTCGCGATGTGGGGCGCGCACACGGTTGCCCAAGCCCTCGCCGGATTGGATATGACCAACGTTTCCAGCATCGAACTGGAGTATGCGGGACCGGATGCGACCATCATGACACGCTTGTCCAGCGGGGTGAAACTCGTGCTCCACCGCGGGGAGCCGTGCCCGTACTGGCACGGGTCTTGTGGGGAGCGGTTCGACGGTCCCGAAGGGTGGATGGCGGCGGCGGACGGTTATTCCAAGACCGATGTCTCCTCGCCAGCTTTGCTGCGCGATTACACCAAGGTGCTGGCAGATTACACGGCCCGGACCCAACGGCCGCTCAACCATGTGCGGGATTTCCTGGACTGCGTCCGGTCGCGCCGGCCCACGGTGGCGAATCCGGACGTCATGTACCGCTCGATGAGCATCTGCCTGGCGGCTGACATCTCCGGGCAATTGCAGCGAAACCTGAAGTTGGATCTGATCAAGTCTGAGTTTGTCGGCGATCCCGAAGCCAACCGGATGCGGTCCCGGGCGATGAGAGCTCCATTTACGGACTGATTCAACCACTGAGGATCCCGCTTACCGGAACAGCGCCTCGTCGCCGTTCTCCTGACCGCCGACTGTGTAAAGATGTCGGTAAATGGGGCAGTCCTTGGTGTTGATAACTGAAGCGGGGCGCGTAACGCTACCGTCGTGGCCCCAGCACTCTACCCGGCGGCGGCCTTGAGCGAGCAGTTTTCCACCGCCGGGAAAGAAGCGAACGGCACGGGCAACATGAAGTTCTCCTTCAACGGCGCGCTGGCCGGCGACGCTGCCAGCCTTTTCCGCCCGCTGGTGGATAACTTGCTCTATGACGATCACTTCCTAGTGCTCGCCGACTGTCAAGCTTACGTGGACTGTCAGGAGCAAGTAACCGCACTCTGGCGCGACCCGCCGGCTTGGACGCGGAAGTCCATCCTGAACGTCGCGCGGATGGGTAAGTTCTCCTCCGACCGCTCCATCCGCGATTACTGCGAGCAAGTCTGGCGGGTGCAACCGCTGCGAGTGGATACCTGAGTGGCGGGCCGGCCACCGACAGCCGGCCTCCAACTCCGATCCTCGACACGCAATGAACGAAAGCCCAAAACCAATTCTTTCTGAGGGCGCAAATCAGGTTTGGCACAAGCGCATTTCAGTCCTGGAGGGACGTTCGACAATAGCCCAGCGTTTCAATGCTGGGTTAGGTGCCCAAGCTGGGGGCAAGTCCCGGAGGGACGACAGAAACCTTCCGCCCCGGAGCGTCCTTTCTGTCGTCCCTGACGGGACTGTTTCCTTCCATGCACCCTCAACCCAGCGTTGAAACGCTGGGCTGTTCTCTTTCGCCCTGCCGGGCTGGATACGGCTCTGCAAGAAACTGAGATCTTTGAACGCTGCCTCCCATCTGCCGGGAAGTCCAAGGACTGAACGCCTCGCCCAGCAGGAGTCGGGCAAGTAGCCATGACCACTGCATGCCATCTCCACCCTGGTTCTGCCCCGCCGGCCGCCGGAAGAACGTGCCGACTACCGCCGCCTTCTTCACCGGGCGTCCTCGCCCTGGCGGCGGGCGAGTTGACCGCACAGAAAACTTGACGCCCTGGCCCAAACGAATAGCCTCACGCCCCGTGAGTGCGCACCGAAAGCCAATGCCAGACAGCCCCGAGGTACCGGGGCGGCTTTATCTGTTGGGTGCTGGACCCAACAAGGCTCCTAGAGAGCGCACGATACTATTGACTAACCCCGTCACGACTCCTTCACTCCGCCATTCTTCACCTTAACCTTCATGATCACAATACACCGCCACCCTTACTTCCCACTTCTAAGTCTGCTTAGTCCGCTCGTGCTCACCGCCAGCCTGGCTTGCGCCGAGAATTGGCCCGGCTGGCGCGGGCCGCGCGGCGATGGCACCAGCCTGGAAAAGGAGGTTCCTACCCGCTGGAGCAGCACGGAGAATGTCGTCTGGAAAACCGCCGTGCCCGGCGAAGGTCACTCCTCGCCGGTGGTGTGGAACAACCGCGTCTTTCTAACCACTGCCCTGCCGGAGAAACTGGAGCGCGTGTTACTCTGCTTCGACCGCGTCACCGGCGCGGCGCTCTGGCAGCAAACGGTGCTCCAGGCTCCGCTGGAACCTAAGAACGGCGAAAATAGTTATGCCTCCGCCACGCCAGTCACGGATGGAGAGAGAGTCTATGTCACGTTCCTGGACCGCGAGGAAGTCGTGGTAGCAGCCTATGACTTCGCCGGAAAACAGCTCTGGTTGGTCCGTCCGGGTAAGTTCAAGAGCCAGTGGGGCTTCAGCCATACGCCGCTGCTGTTTGAGGACAAGGTGATCGTGGGCTGTTACAGCAAAGGCGAGAACTTCGTGGTGGCACTTAGCCGGGCCGACGGCCGCACCGTCTGGAAAACCGCCGGCGAGAACCCCACTCAAAGCTACAGCCCGCCACTAATCCGCGAGATGGACGGCCGCGTCCAGATGGTCCTGCCGGGTAATAAGACCGTGACGAGTTACGATCCACGCACCGGCAAGGCGTTATGGGTCGTGGACGGCCCGTCGGACGATTCCGTCATCACGCCCGTCTATAGCGAGAAAGCGCACTTAGTGCTGAGTTGCAGCAGTTGGCCCAACAAGGTGCTGGTGGCTATCAAGCCGGACGGCACGGGGAATGTGACTG
>CAINDV010000351.1 GCA_903847485.1 uncultured Verrucomicrobiota bacterium | reverse complement strand
CGGACACAGCCGCGCTCCGACATCGCAGCCGCTTTGCGCACGATTTCGCCAAGACGAAGCGAAGCACGGCGGAGCGACGCTACGGGGGAAATCACGAGAACCGGACCTGGCCCTGCTCAGCCGGAAGTCCACCCGACCTTCGGAGAAGCTACGGAGGCAACTGACCGACGAGCGCCTCTTCGGACTTCGGATTTCGGATTTGGAATGGAAATCACCGGCAGAGTCTTGGCAGAGTCTCATTGCGCCTCCTTACGTTCCGCCTCCGTCAACGCCTCCATCTCCGCCTCGGCCACATTCAGTTCCAGCAGCTTCTGCTGGAACGCCAGGCGGGCCTCGGCGGTGGTGCGCTGGGTGTCGAGCAGGTCAATGAAACCGAACTTGCCCTGCTCAAAGCCGAGTTGCACCAGACGGAGCGCCTCGTCGGCCTTCGGCAAAATCTGTTCGCGGTAACTCGCGACCTGCCCGGCGGCGGCGCGGTAGCGCTGGCTGGCCTGACGCCATTCGCGCAGGAGCCGCTGCTCGACGATGGCCAGTTCCGCTACCGCCACCGTCACAGCAGCGGTGGCCTCCTGCTTCCGCCCTTTGCTACGGTCCAGTAGCGGCAGCGGCACCGAGAGGCGGAGTTCGATGATGGATTCATCCGTCGCACCGATGCGCCCGCCGGCAACGCCCACTTTCACATCGGGATACGGTTCCAACCGTGCCCGCCGCTGGGCGAGCGACGCGCGCTCCAGGTTGGCCCGCGCGGCGGCAGAGCTGGGATGGTTGGTCAGCCAGGTTTCGGGCCCACGTTCCAGCAAGGCCGGAGTCGCCTTCTCGCGCAGCGAGCCGCTCACCGGTGCCGCGTGCAAGTCCGGCCGACCGAGCAACGCGACCAGCGTTTCCCGCGCGGTGGCCACCTCCCGCTCCATGCTGGCCAGTTCCGTGCGTGCCTGCTCCCGTTGAATCTCGGCCCGCAACTGCTCCTGGTACGGCGTTGCGCCGGCATCCACCCGCTTCCGCGCTGTCGCTGCCGAAGATTCCGCCACGCGCACGAGTTCCGCCGAGACGCTGACCCGGCGCTCCGCTGCCAGCACCTGGCAGAACGCCGCCTTCACGTCGCGCACCACCTCGGCGCGGCGCACGGCCAATTCGGCGTCGCTGAGCTTCGTCCCCGCCGTGCCGATCCGCCGGTCGAGCGATTGCTTCCCCGGAAACGGCAGCGTCTGCGCGACGCCGATGGTTTGCTTGGCGTCGGTGAAACCGCGTCCTGAGCTGACCGGCCAATCCTCCGCGCTGAACTCAAGCTCAGGGTTTGGCCACAGGCCGGACTGGTTGGCCCGCCCGGCCGCTGCGGCGGCGCGTCCGCCGGCGGCACGCAGTTCGGGACTCAGTTCCAGCGCCAGGCGGATGGCATCGGGCAAGGTGAGGGCGTTGGTGGCAACGGCCGTTGCCGGATCCGCTGCCGCCGCATTCGTGGCGACGACCGCTGTCAGGACCGATAGGAACAACTTCTCTGCTAAAATGAATCGCTGCTTCATGACACAAACGAGGGAATAACCAAAGGAACCAACCGAATCGCGGCAGAAAATACGCCGCAGCCAGGGGGAAACGGGAGGCGTCCGCCGGGGCGGACGGTCAGGAGGCGAGCGAAGGAGCGCGCACCGGCAGCGCGGTGCGGAGAGAGAATTGCCATCCGCGCGGCAACTCCGGCGGCGAGAGGGCCGTGGCCATAAAACCCGACGGCGGCGGGAGCAGCGGCTCGGCGGCGATTTCCGCCACCGCGAAGGCGAGCAGGAAGGCTGGCGGCAGGCCGAGCGGCGGCGGGGTTTCGGTGCGATAGGCGCCGGACTCCACGGAGGCGCAGGCGTCGGTCTGGCAGTCGGCGTCCTGGTGCGGGACGGCATCCTCGTGGTCGCAGCAGACGAAGAGATCGAAGGCGCTTTCCAACTGACAATGCGCCGTGGCTGGCACCCAAAGGGCCAGCAGCAGCCAAGCCATCGCTCGTCTTACGTCACGCACGAGGCCAGAGTACCAAGCGGCGAGGCGGATGTAAACACGAAGGTGCAGGTCAGCGAGGGAACGAGGGGGCGAGCAGGCGAGTGGGCGAACCGCTGGCCGCACCCATTCGCCCGCTCGCCCCCCGGCGTGCTTGACCTTTGCTCCTTGGTGCTTAAGATGTCGCCTCAATCGCATGAGCCGTCATTTCGCAATCCTTTTGTCGGTCCTCGCCTGTAGCGCTGCGCTGCGGGCGTCGGCCCAGTTGGCGAACAGCATTCGTGCCGTCGTCAATGACACAGTCATCACCCAGTACCAGGTGGACCTAAACGCCGCGCCTGCGACGGCACAGTATTGGCGGCAATACGCTGACGCTGGCCAACTGGACAGCATCCTGCGACAGAATGAGATCTCACTCCGGCGACTGATCGAGAATTGGCGGCGTTACGCTGGCCAACTGCCCAGCATCCTGCTACAGAAACTGGTCGAGACCGATGGGAGCTCGCTTACGAATCTGATCGAGCGTCAGTTGATCGTGCACGATTTCAAGGTGGCTGGCTACAACCTCCCCGAGCCAGTCATTGAGGACTACATTCGCGAGCGAATCCGCCAGCAGTATGGCGATCGCACCACGATGCTTCAGACCCTCAAGACGGAAGGCCGCAGCTTCGAGAAATACCGGGACGGTGTCCGCGAGCAATTCATGGTCGGGGCCTTGGAGTCCAAAAATGTGAGCAAGGCCTTCATCGTGTCGCCGCTCAAGGTCGAGAAATACTACGAGGCCCACCAGTCCGACTACAAACAGGACGACCAGGTCAAGCTCCGTATCATCGTGCTCGATAACACCATCGCCCCGACGGCCGAGGGGCGCAAAAGGATGGCAGAGGAGATTCGCACGGCGATCAAAGGGGGCGTCAGTTTCGACGAGATGGCCTCCGTGAATTCGGCCGACGGCGGGGAATTTCCCGGGGGTGAGCGCAAGCTCATGCAGCGCTCAGGGGTCATGGCGGTTTTCCGCGACCTCGCTTTTACCTTGCCGCTCAAGCAGGTCAGCGAGCCGATCGAAACGCCGGACCGCTGTTATCTCATCTATGTGGAGGAGCGGGTGCCCGCCCACGTCAAGGCGTTGAGCGACCCCGAGGTGCGGGACAGCATCGAGAAGAACCTGCTCCTCGAGGAGCGCGCCCGCTTGCAGCAGAAATACGTGGATAAACTGAAGGGCAAGACGTTCATCACCAAGTACTGAAAGGATGAAGGATGAAATTGGAACCACCGCCGCCGTTGGCTCATCCTTCATTCTTTCCCCATGAATGGCCGCATCGGCATCTCGCTCGGCGATCCTGCCGGCATCGGTCCTGAGGTCACGCTCAAGGCGCTCGCCGTTGAGCTATCCGGCGACGCGGCGGCTTCCTACCTGCTCATCGGCGACGCGCCCACCTGCCAGCGGCTCAATCAGCAACTGGCTCTGGGGCTGACACTTTCCCCGTTCACCGCCGGCAGCACCAGCCGGATATGCTTGCTGGATCCCGGTGCTTCTTTGCCGGAAACATCCGCCCCGGAATCGCCCGCCGCCGCCCGGGCCGCCGTGGCCTGGCTGCGCGAAGCCGCCCAACGCTGCCTGCGTGGTGAACTGGCCGCGATGGTCACCGCGCCGGTCAACAAACACGCCGTTGTCCGCGCCGGCATTCCGTTCATTGGCCAGACCGAGCTGCTCTCAGAAATGGCCGGCACGGCTCGCACGGCGATGATGTTGCTTGGGCAAGACAGTGGCGGACGCTGGCTGCGTGTGGCGCTAGTTACCACACACCTGGCCCTGCGCCGGGTGCCCGACGCCATCACCCCGGCGAAGCTCGGCCTCGCGCTGGATCTGGCCGCGCAGTCGTGCCGCGACCTGGGCTTGAGCCGCGCACGTCTCGCCGTTTGCGGGCTGAATCCCCATGCTGGCGAAGGCGGGGAGTTCGGCCGTGAAGAGGCGGAAGTCATCTTACCTGCCATCACCGCCGCCCGGCAGCGCGGTCTGGAGGCTGTCGGACCGCTGCCCGCCGACACAGTTTTTCACCAGGCCCTCCGGGGGAATTTCGAGGTCGTGGTGGCGATGTATCACGATCAGGGTTTAGGGCCGCTAAAGACCGTCGCTTTTGACACCGGCGTCAACTGGACGCTTGGGCTGCCATTCATCCGCACCTCTCCCGACCACGGCACCGCCTACGACATCGCGGGCCGGGGCGTCGCCAATCCCTCCAGCATGATCGCCGCCTTGTGTCTGGCGCGGCAACTCGTCGCCCGGCGCGCATCTTTAACCCGAACTCCGATGACGAATGACGAATAAGCCCGAAAACCGAATGACAAATCGCCGCCTCCGGCGGTTAGGTTCTGTGCCAAGTATCGCGCCTGGTCCAACCAAGAACTCAGCGGGTTTCGGACTTTGTCATTCATTCGTCATTCGCCATTCGTCATTTGCCTTCGGAGTTCGGATTTAATCCAATGAACACAACCCAACCATCCCGTCCGTCGCGCCTCTTCAAGATTATCGCCTGCGAGATAGCCGTGCGCGAAATCTGCCACGTCGCCGCCAGCTCGCCTAACCTGGTGGATGTGGAATTCCTCACGCAGGGCCACCACGACAAACCGTGCGCCGGGCGGGAGGACATCCAGCGGCGCGTGGAAGCGGTGCCGGCCGGACGTTACGACGCCATCCTTATTGGCTACGGCCTGTGCAGCAACATGCTGGCCGGGCTGCGAGCCGGGCACACGCCGCTGGTGATTCCGCGGGCGCACGATTGCATCACGCTCTTCCTCGGCTCCAAGGAGCGTTACCAGGAACTGTTCCACTCACATCCCGGCAGCTATTACTATACGTCAGGCTGGCTGGAGTGCGTCCGCCGGCGCGACGTCGAATCTTTGCAGCAAGGCGCGACCTTCATGCCGTCCAATTACCAACCCGCCGCCGATGCCACCTACGCGAAGTGGGTGGAGAAATTTGGCCAGGAACAGGCCGACTTCCTGCGCACAGAAATGGGCGGCTGGACGGCGAGCTATGACCGCGGCGTGCTCATTGACTTTGAGTTTAGCTGCTCGCTGGGGCTGACGGCGCAGGTGGAACGTATTTGCACGGACCAAGGCTGGAAATTCGAGTTAGTGCCCGGCGACCTGAGCCTGTTCCGCCGCTGGGTGGACGGCGACTGGGACGCGAAGGATTTCTTAGTGGTGCCGCCGGGGGGCAAAGGTGTCCGCCAGCTTCGATGACGGCATCATGAAAGCCGAACCTGCGGACTGAGCCACACTCCGGCGAAATGGTTTGCTGCGTTTGCTTTGGGGTAATAAGCCCGGTGCCCGCACCGGGCGGTTCCGAGTACCAACAGCTTCGGGAGGCACCGCCACGTTGCAACCGTTCTGCCCATGAACCTGACAGGGCTGATTTCGGTTCCAGCGCTCGGTGCTGCTCTTGCGTCGGGTAGTTTTTCAGGCTGGCTGGACACAGGCCGGGGCGACTAGACCGATGGTTGGATCGCCAGCGATGGTTCGGAGACGAGCTTGAAACCGTGTTGGGCGGCCAGCTTGCCGAGCAGGCGACGCTGACTTGCTTCGTACT
>CAINDV010000350.1 GCA_903847485.1 uncultured Verrucomicrobiota bacterium | reverse complement strand
GTACGAAGCAAGTCAGCGACGCCTGCTCGGCAAGCTGGCCGCCCAACACGGTTTCAAGCTCGTCTCCGAACCCTCGCTGGCGATGCAGCCATCGGTCTAGTCGCCCCAACGCATGTCCCGCCAACCTGAAAAATTGCCCGACGCAAGAGCTGCCCCGAGCGCTGGAACCGAAATCAGCCCCATCAGGTTCATGGGCAGAACTGCTGACGGGAAATTCCGTTGCTTCGACTGCCTTCGCTGCCTACCTTGCGCTTGGCCGACGGGGCAAAGAATGAGCGCCTTCGGCAAACAAGTTCAATGAGCGTCAAAAAGTCATTGCCCAAGGAGCTGGCTCCCGCCGCTTCCAAGGCCAAACCGTCCGCAGTTAAGGTGCCCCGTCCGGTCGCAACGGCGGAAGCCACGCGCGTCTCTCCACCGTCCGCCAAGCCGGCCCGGGCCAGGCCCGTGGCCGTCAAGGTTGGGCCGCTCGTGGCGTCCAAGCCCGGGCCGGTCAAGGTGGCGAAGCGCAAACTTGTGCGCCGCGTTTCCGTGGTGCGCGTCCGGCCCGCGCCCGCCGCCGCCGTGCCCAAGTCGCTGCGTCAGCCGGCGTTGACGATTCCGAGCGCGCCCAAGCCCAAGCCCAAAGCGGTGGCGAAGGCCCGCCCGGTGCTCCCGGCCAAAGCTCCCGCGCCCCAAGCCACAAGTCTGCCGGCACCGGGATCAACTCCAGAGCCAGTTCCTGCCCTGAACCAAACCAAACCGAGTTATGCAACCCAACCCAAACCTCCTACTGTGGAAAAAATAAAACGCACCCCCGCCGTCCCGAAGGCTCCCGCCTTCGCCGCCGCCGCACCGAAACCTCAGCCAACCCCGGCCAAGCCGGTCCGGCCCGAAACTTCGAAGGCCGCCGTTAAGACGGTCCAGCCTGAAGCTCCGAAGGCCGCAGCCAAGCCGGTCCAGCCCGAAGCTCCGAAGGCCGCCGTCAAGCCGGTTCAGCCCGAAGCTCCGAAGGCCGCCGTCAAGCCGGTTCAGCCCGAAGCTCCGAAGGCCACCGTCAAGCCGGTTCAGCCCGAAACTTCGAAGGCCACCGTCAAGCCGGTCCAGCCTGAAGCTCCGAAGGCCGCTGTCAAGCCGGTGCCAAAACCCGCGGCCGACACGCCCACTATTTACAAGAAGCGCACCAAGAGCGTGGCGAACCCGCCGATCCCCGCGATTCTGTTGGAGGGCGATTATCCTCCGCCCCAGGCGGTCAGCGGACCAGGACAACGATACTCGATCGGGCCGGGCGTGGCGGAACCGCCTTACAGCAGTGAGGAGCCAGGTGATTTGCCGGAAGCCTACGGCACCCAACGGCTGCTGCTGACGGCGCGCGATCCGCAGTGGGTTTATGCGCATTGGGACCTGACCCGCGAGCAACAACGCCAGTACAACCAACTCTCCGCCGAGGGACACCTGACTCTGAAAGTCTATGAGAACGAAGTGGGTGGGCGCGTGGCGGCGGAGGCGCAAGTGCATCCGGAGTCGCGGCACTGGTTCGTTCACGTCGGCAAAGGCGGCACGAAATACGTCGCCGAACTCGGCTACGATACGCTCGGCGGCCAATGGATCACGGTGTCCACTTCCGGTGGCACGCTGACGCCGCCCGATTCGCTTTCGGAGGACACGTCGGTGCAATTTGCCACACTGCCCACTTCGTTGCCGCTGCCCAAGCTGGCCGCGTTGGTGAAGGAACTCGCGCTGGAACATGTCTCGCTTGTGGAAGCCATCCAGGAACTGCGGGCGCAAGGCCACGTCGCGCTGCCGGTGCGGGCGGCCTTCGACACCCACGTCTGGACGCCCGAACAGGAGCGCGCCCTGGCCGAGGTCATCAGCATGGACGAAGTGCGCCGGGTTTGGATCGGCTCGCTGGAAATTACGGAGTTGATCCGGCGCAAGATCGTCGGTGAACTCGCTTCGCAGGCCGCCGCGGACATCACCTCGCCGCTCGGCGCGTTCGGCAGTATCTCCAGTCCCTTCGGTGGCGGGCAGCGGCCGGCGGGTTTCTGGTTCAACGTCAATGCGGAGTTGATCATCTACGGGGCCACGGAAGCGGATGCCAGCGTCACCATCGGTGGGCGCCAGATCAAGCTGCGGCCCGATGGTTCGTTCAGCTACCGCTTCGCGCTGCCTGACGGACAGTATCCCCTGCCGGCAGTGGCGACCTCCGCGGACGGCGCGGACAAACGCTGGGCCGACCTGCACTTCAGCCGCGCCACGCAATACGGCGGCGCGGTGGGGGCGCATCCGCAAGACGCCCGGTTGAAACCTCCGCTGGCTACGCACCTGTAGTCCCGCCGCATGAGTCCGCTCGTTCGCGCCGTTCGTGCCGTGCTGTTTCTCATCGCCGGCGGTTTGATCGTCACCGGCGGCATGAACATCGGCTTGGAATTTATGCGGCATCACTACCAGCACACTGCACTTTCATTCACTCGCTGTGCGGGGTGGGCGCTGCCGGTCGGGCTTGGCATTGCGCTCGCGCTCGCCACCCCCAGCCTGGCCCGGCAACTAACCGGCGAGGGGGACAACGAATGAGCCAGGAATCTGATTTTGCCTCCCCATCGCCTGCGGAGAATAGGACGAATGGGACGAAGGAGACGAATGGATTGGATTTTCTGCTTTCTGCTTTCTGCTTTCCGCTTTCACACCATCGCCTCTCATGAACGGCTACCTTTCGCTCATCCTTCACGCTCACCTCCCGTTTGTGCGCCATCCGGAGCACGAGCGGTTCATGGAGGAGAACTGGCTCTTCGAGGCCATCACGGAAACCTACGTGCCGCTAATTCAGATCATGGACGGCTGGCTGCACGACGGCGTGGACACGCGGCTGACGCTCACGCTCACGCCAACGCTCTGCTCGATGCTGCGCGATCCGTTGTTGCAGGACCGTTACGAGCACCATCTCAACGGACTCATCGAGCTGGCCGAGAAGGAAATCCACCGTACGCACTGGGACCGCGCCTATCACGAACTCGCGTGGCTTTACCACCACCGCTTCAACACCGTCCGCGATACTTGGCGGAGCTACGGCCGCGACCTGGTGGGCGCGTTCCGCAAGTTTCAGAATCTCGGCAAACTGGAGATCATCACCAGCGCCGCGACCCACGCCCTGCTGCCGCTGCTGAGTCACCCACCGTCGCTGCGCGCCCAAATCCTCGTCGCCCGCGATCACTACCGGTCCTGCTTCGGGCGTGATCCGCGCGGCATCTGGCTGCCGGAGTGCGCCTACGTCGAAGGCATCGAGAAGGTGCTTCAGGAGGCGGACATCCGGTGGTTCACCATTGACACCCACGGCTTGCTCCATGCCCGCCCGCGGCCACGTTATGGCGTGTTCGCGCCCGTGTTCACGCTCAACGGCATCGCCGCTTTTGGACGCGATCTGGATTCCGCCAGACAAGTCTGGAGTCGTAACGAAGGCTATCCCGGCGACCCGCGCTACCGCGATTTCTACCGCGACGTGGGCTTTGATCTGGATTTTGATTACGTCCGCCCGTACCTGCCGTCGGAGGATCATCGCGGCTTCACCGGGTTAAAGTATTATCGCATCACCGGCGGCATGCCGGAGAAGCAGGTTTACCAGCGCAGCGAGGCGTTGTACGCCGCCAGCCAGCACGCGGGCCATTTCCTCGGCGCACGCATCGCCCAAATCCAGCGCCTTGCGACCCTCATGGACCGTCCGCCGCACCTGGTGTCGCCCTACGACGCCGAACTTTTCGGCCACTGGTGGTATGAAGGGCCGGAGTTCCTGAACAGCTTCGTGCGCCGCGCCGTCTGCGACCAGAAGACTTTCGCGTTGACCACGCCTTGGGAATACCTCCAGGCACATCCCACCCAACAAGTCGCCTCGCCCAGCCCATCCACCTGGGGCGAGGAGGGGCATCTGCGCGTCTGGCTCAACGAAACCAACGAGTGGATTTATCCGCACCTCCAGATTGCCCAGGAACGCATGACCGAGCTGGCGCGCAAGCACCTTGATCCCAACCCGCTGACCGAGCGCGCCCTCCAGCAGGCCGCCCGCGAATTGCTGCTCGCGCAATCTAGCGACTGGCCGTTCATCCTGCGCACCGGTACCAGTCCCGGCTACGCCAAGCGTCGCGTGAAGGATCACCTGCTCCGCTTCCTCAAGCTTTACGACCAGCTCACCGCCGGCAAGGTGGACGCGACCTGGCTCCGGCATATCGAGTGGCAAGACAACGTCTTTCCACAAGTCGAGTGGCGGTATTGGGCGTAGGGCGCGAACGCGCACTTCATTGCGGTCCAGGGGGCGCATCCTGGCGACACCGCTGCGTAGTGTGGCAGCCCGTCTCGGTCGTCGAACGGCACCGCAGGCGGATGCACCTCGGGATGATCGCACGTTAGCCACGCGCCGGTGCGCCGCGATTGCCTGATCGAAGCCTCGTGTATAACTTGGCGGCGCATGGCCGACATTGTTCTCAGTACGCTCAACGCGAAATACAGCCATGCCGCCTTTGGGCTGCGGTACCTGCTGGCCAACCTCGGTCCACTCCAATCCCGCGCCGTCCTTGAGGAGTTCGACCTTCGCCAGCGCCCGCTTGACATCGCCGAGGCGCTGTTGCGGCACGAACCGCGGATCGTTGGCCTGGGAGTTTTCATCTGGAACGTCACCGCCGTCACCGAGTTGGCCGCCACGCTCAAGCGGCTGCGGCCAGAACTCACTTTGATTATTGGCGGACCGGAGGTGAGTTTTGAGACGGTGGAACAGCGCCTCACCAAGCTTGCGGATTACGCGATCACCGGCGAGGCGGACGTGGCGTTCCGCGAGCTTTGCCGGTCACTCCTGGCGGGAAACCGGCCGGAGGAAAAGATCATCGCCGCCGCGCCCCCGGAGTTCACGGAGTTGGTTCTGCCGTACGAACTTTACACCGCCGCCGATCTGGCGCATCGCGTCATCTACGTGGAGGCGTCGCGGGGCTGCCCGTTCCGGTGCGAGTTCTGCCTGTCGTCGCTCGACGTGCCGGTGCGGGCCGCGCCGCTGCCGGAGTTTCTCGCCGCCATGCAGCGCTTGCTGGATCGCGGGGCGACGCAGCTCAAGTTCGTGGATCGCACGTTCAACCTGAACCTCGCCACGAGCCGCACGATTCTGGAGTTCTGTCTGGCCCAGTGGTGCCCGGGAAGGTTTTTCCATTTTGAACTGGTGCCCGACCGCCTGCCAGCCGAGCTGCGCGAAGTCATCGCGAAGTTTCCGCCCAGCGCGCTGCAATTCGAGGTCGGCGTGCAGACGTTCAACCCGGAAGTCGCCGCCCGCATCAGCCGCCGGCAGGATTACGCGAAGCTGGAGGACAACCTCCGCTGGCTGCGGCGTGAGACTGGCGTGCATGTCCACGCCGACCTGATTTTCGGTTTGCCGGGGGAGACGGTGGCGAGCTTCGCGGCGGGCTTTGACCGGCTCCTCGCGCTCGGCCCGCAGGAAATCCAGGTGGGCTTGCTCAAGCGCCTGCGCGGCACGCCGATCGTGCGCCACGACGCGGCCTGGGCGGTGGTGTGGAACCCGCAGCCGCCTTACGAACTGCTCCAGAACCGGCTGGTGGACTTCGCGACGCTGCAACGGATGCAGCGTCTGGCGCGGGTCTGGGATCTGGTGGGCAACAGCGGAAACTTCGTGGCGACCACGCCGCTGATCTGGAGTGGCGGAGCGTCGCCCTTCGCGGCGTTTCTGCGCTGGAGCGACTGGTTGTTCGCGCGGGAAGGTCGGACGGACAGCATCGCGCTGCCGCGCTTGATGGAGCGCTTGTTCGACTTCCTAACGGTAGAGCTTCGCCTGAGCGCCGAGGCTGTGGCGGAAACGATGTTGCGGGATTTCAGCCGGGCAGGGCGGCGGGATGCCCCGGAGTTCTTGCGCACAAGATTGCCGGACCAGGCGGCGACACTCCGGTCCCGCCCGAGGGCCAACTCGCCTACGCCTAAGCGACAGGCGCGGCATCTTGCGAGCGGAACTTGAACCTGGAAACTGTAGTTGAACAACCGAAGAACTAAGACACAAAGACCGAGTCACAATGCCAATCTCACAGGCTGCCTCCATCAAAACCATTTTCCCGGGTGAAGCCGGTCACGCCCCGGTTATTTGTTTCCTAGCCGGTCTTTGTCGCTTTGTTGCTTCGTTGTTCTATTTCCAACTGCCGAATTCAGGTTGAAGCGCCGCAGAAGCCGCCTATCTTGCGCCCGATGAAATTCTTCGCCGCACTGCGGGTTCACATGCTGATGGGCCTGGCCATTGGCGGAGGCATTCTTTTGGTGGTCGCCCGGGGCCAGTGGTGGCTGCTCTTCTTAGTCGTCGCGGTCTATATCGCCGGACTTTACAAGTTCGGTTGCACTGCGCGCTGGGCGCGCCACCACGGCGTGTGCCCAGCGCGGCCTTACGTTCCTGCCGGCGGAACGGAACCCATTCTCCCAGCCGCCCGAACGGCTACCACCCCATCTTACGCAGCCGCAAGCTAAGTCAGACAGGCTGCCTAGGAAACGCTCGACCCCGCTTCTCCCCCCGTTCCGTAGTTTGCTTTCCCGGTCGAGTCCGGTAGGTTCACCCCATGTCAGAACTGTTTTCCATTTCCGCGCATTGGGCGCAAGCCTTTGACGAGGCCGGGCTGCAGCAGTGGGCGCAGGAATTGCGCCGCCATCTGGGCCCCAAGCGCGTGTCCTTGGGGTTGGTGTTCATGGCCCCCAAGTTCTTTCCACACGCCCAGGCGACCTTGGAGATTCTCCGCGTCCATGCGCAAATTCCACTGCTGGCGGGCTGTTCGGGGACCGGCCTGGTGGCTGGCGATAGTGAACTGGAGGACAATCCCGGCCTGGCGCTGGCACTTTACCACCTGCCGGGCGCAGACTTGAAGGCGGCGCATTTCACGCAGGAGCAGGTGCAGGCCGTCACCGGCACCGACTATTGGCCGGCCGAGACTGGCGCTGCCCCACTGGCCACCCACGGCTGGCTGGCGTTCCTCGATCCGTTCACCATGGACTGCGAACGCTGGCTGCGCGACTTCGACGCGGCCTACGCGCCCCGGCCCATCGTGGGCGGACTGGCCAGCGGCGATCCCGGCGAGCAAAATACCCAGATTTACCTGAACGGCGAGGTCTTCAACGAAGGCGGCGTGGCGGTGGCAGTCGGCGGCGAGGTGACGCTGGCGGGCGTCATTGCGCAGGGCTGCACCCCGATCGGCGAGACCTGGACGCTCACCGGCGTCGAGCACAACATTATTCATGGCATCGCCAACCGCCGTGCCTACGATGTGCTGGCCGACACCTGGAAGGGCTTGACCACCGATGAGCAACGCAAGACCCAGGGCAACCTTTTCATCGGGTTGGTCATCAACGAATACCTCGACGACTTTCACCGCGGCGATTTTCTTGTCCGCAACGTGCTGGGCGCGGACCCCAACTCCGGTGCCATTGCTGTTGGCGCGTTGCCGCGGGCGGGACAAATCATGCAATTCCAGCGCCGCGACGCCACTGCGGCCAGCTTGGACATGACCGAACTGCTGGCACGGGCGAAACGCACGTTCTCAGGTGCGACCATCCTGGGCGGCTGCCTCTGCTGCTGCAATGGGCGCGGTAAAAGCCTCTTCGAGTCCCCGAGCCACGACGCGCGGATGGTGCAGCAGCAGCTTGGTCCGTTTGGTCTGGCCGGGTTTTTCTGCAACGGCGAGATCGGCCCGGTAGGCGAGCGGAGTTTTCTCCACGGTAACACCGCCTCGCTGGCGCTGTTTGTGAAACGGTAGGCCGCGCAAGCCGGGATGGTGTCGTAGGACAAGCGTCGCGCCGGTCTCCATCTTCAACGCGACGCTTCTTCAATGCCAGAGACCGGCGCGACGCCTGTCCTACGCGTTGGGCCACACCAGCACCAAAGTTCCCGACGCCCGGATGCGGCTAAGCCGCGATTTGACTCAAAAAGAGGTTCTCCGCTGTTCTGAGTGGAATGGGACGGGTAAACTGGGCGGGTCTTGACGCCCGACTCATCTTCCCCCATGTCAGGCTAGTTTCTCCGAAATATAGCCAATAGTGACGTGGGTATGGTGTGGCTTTTAGTGTTGTCTCTGATACATTGCTATTCTGCTTGCCTCCCGCCGCCGATTGCCGCAGACTGCGCCCGGCATGTTTATCAAACGCAATCGGACGCAGCACCACGACAAATCCTATCGGTCCATCCTGCTCGTCCAAGGCAAGCGCGTCCCCGCCAAGCGCCCCCCGGGTCGCCCCGCCGCCGGCGCGCCGCCGCGCAAGACCGTCGTGGTCCACGAAACCCTCGCCAACCTCTCCCGCCTGCCCGCCGCATTGGTCGACCTCATCGAGGGCTTTTGCCAAGGCTCTCTGCCGGAGACCACCGCCACCCCGTCCGCCCGGGCCGGTGCCCCCGCCGCCGCGCCCACCGTGCAGGTCGGCCCTTGCTACGGCTTGCTGGCTGGGTTGCACGCGCTGGCCCGCGAACTGGGGATCGTGCGCGCGGTCGGCGAGGCCACCCGCATTCAGCGCCTGGCGCTTTACCTCGTTTACGCCCGCTTAGCGTTCCAAGGCAGCCGGTTAGCGGCAGCCCGGGCCAGCGAGGACCACGCGGTGCGCGCGGTCTTGGAGGTGGGCGCGTTTGACGAGGATGATCTCTACGCCGCCTTGGAGTATCTGGCGGCGCACCAACGCCAGATCGAGACGGCCCTGGCTCCCAAAGCCGCGCCCGTGGCAGTGTTTCTTTACGATGTGACCAGCGTGTATTTCGCGGGCGCGGACAATGAATTGGCCGCCTTTGGTTACCATCGGGACGGCAAACGGGGTAAAAAGCAAATGGTAGCCGGCTTGTTGACCGACGGTGTGGGCGAACCACTCGCGATCCAACTCTACGCGGGCAACACGAGCGATCCGCCGACCTTTCTGGACGCGGTGGAGCAGCTCAAAGTGCGCTTTGGCACCGAGGAAATCGCGGTGGTGGGCGACCGCGGCATGATCAAGGCGCTGGGCCAGGCGGCGGTGGGCGAGGCCAACTTCCGCTACATGACGGCGCTGACCGACCCGCAAGTACGCAAGCTTTTGCAGACCGGCGTGATATACCAGACGCGGTTGAGAAGGTGACTTATTGATTGACGTTTTTTTGGCGCGCTGTTAAGGAAATGGCGCATGATTTGTCCCGCCTTTACCGACCACGATCGGGCCGCACTGGCCACCGAGC
>CAINDV010000349.1 GCA_903847485.1 uncultured Verrucomicrobiota bacterium | reverse complement strand
GGTCGGTGCCGCTCGCGGCGAAGATGGCGGCAATGTCGCCCAGCAGAAGCGCGCCCGTGTCTTGCGCGTCCAGGTCCGCCGTGGCGGTCATGGCGTTGAAGGCGGCGGCGGCGCGGGCGGGCCAGTCGGCGCCGGCGGCTTGGGCGATGGCGAAAAGCGGGCGCCAGTTGTCCGCCAGACGGTTGAAGGCGTTGCCCGGCAATGTCGGGTCCGCGGCTTCAAGGTGTCCCCGGTTGTCGGCCGCCCAGCGTGCCAGCTTGCGGCACAACTCGGATTCGTGAACCGTCCGGCGCGAATCGAACCTTTCGGAAACCTCGCCCGGCTTGGCGCGAACCAAGCGGACAACGATTGACCGGTCATGCAGCGTGCCGGGAAGCGCACCGATGCCAGCCAGGGCGGCGGGCGCAAAGGCGTTGAAGCTGCGGACCGTATTGGATTCACCTTCGCAACGGTAGGCTTTGGCGCCGCGCTTGTGCCCAGCATTCAACAGCCCGCGCAATTCTTCGTTGTCGGCAAGGTAGGTGTCGCATTCGTCGAGTAGAAGCGCCGGCTTGTATCCTTCGACCAAGCGGAATAAGACGGCGGCGGTCAAACTTTCCATGCGCAGCGCACGCGGCGCCACGCTGGCAAGCACGTCAAGCGCAAGGGTCTTGCCGCATCCCTTTTCCGGCGAAAACAGGTTGAGCCGTGGCGAGTGAATGAAACACTCGAAAGCGTGCGCGTGCGCCGCCCATAGTGCCAGGGCATCGGCAGCGCCGGCCGGGAGTGCCAGGTAACGGGTAAAGGTCTCGGCAACCGCGGAAAGGACTTCGGCGCCGTCAACCGGGTCCGGCCACGGTTTAACGTCGGGCAGGTCCACGGCGCCGCCTTGCGCGGTGGCGTCGGCTTTCTTTGGGCGGCGGGCGGCAACTTCCTTGTCGAGCGTGTTGCCGCGAATGTCAAGCCGTTCGGCTTCGGCGTCGCGCACGCGGTCGTAATCGGCGAGTGACAGCTTGGCAAGCCGCTCGTATGTCTCGGCGTCGCTTTCAACGGGTGCGGCAGCGGCTTCGATTTGTTCCTTCACAGCGGCAAGTCCTTTCAATAAATGCAGGTCGTTGAAATCCGTTGGCTTCGTTGTCACGTCGGCGAACTGCGGCACCGCCAACCTGGCACCGATGGCTTTCGCGGTCTGCGTGGCGTCTGTAACTCCAACATTTCCCTTTGCGGTGAATTGGTCGTTGTCCGCCGCAATGATAAACTCGCGCTGCGGATACTTGGCGCGGAGTGACTCGGCAACGCTTTGCAGGTTGCCCGCATTCATCGCGGCAACGGTCGCCAGCCCGGTTGCTTCGTGAATGCTTGCGCCCGTGGCGCAGCCTTCACAGATAACCAGCGGCCCGTCTGGCTTTTCACTGACGGTGAAGAAACAACCGGCGACGCGCCCGCCGGTGAGAAACCGCTTGGCACCGTCGGCGCCGATGAATTGAAGCGAGTGCAAGGCGCCCGTGGCGTCGCGCAATGGCAGCAGCAAGGCGCCGCGCCATTGCCTAAGTTCGCCGTGCGGTTGCACGCCTTTCCTTGCCAGGTATGCGTTGCCGTGGGGGAGGGCGGACCTTTCCAACATGAAGGCGGCAGTCCGGCAAGCCTTGGCTTGTAACTCGGCAACGGTCCGCTCGCGCTCGGCTTCCGCTTCGCACAAGCGGCGGCGAACTGCCTCCCATTCGGGTTTCGACAGTCCGCCGTTGCGTTCGCACCAAGTTTCTTTGAAGCCACGCCGCCAGCAACCGAAAGCGCCAGCGGCGGGCGGTCCGGGGTGAAGGATAAACCAAGAATTGCGCTCCTTATCGCCTTCCGCCTTGAATCGGTGCAACTTGCCGTCGGCGATGATGGGACCTGCGTAGTCGAGTCCGGCGGCGCGAAGGGCGGCGCGGAAAGAGTCGGGGCAGTTCATGGCTTCAAAACGGAATGTCGTCGTCCCGTTGCAGGACGGTCTGCGAATACTCCTGCCCGAATTCGCGCTCCGCGCGCTCGGCTTCCTCGTGTAAGCGCGCCCAGTTCGACTCAAGGTGCTTGACTAATTCGCCCAGTTCTTTCGTAGCAGTGTCCAAACTGATAGTGGGGGCAATGCTGATAAAAAGCGGGGCATCCTCAAAAGTGAATCCGACTCTGTCCCCGGGACCGCCGTGGTCAGCAAAGCCGACGTGGATTTTGCATTCGGGCGTTTTCATGAGCAGCGAATCTATTGCCTCGCGCCGCGCTCCCTCTATTGCAAGCAACCTCGCCGCCAACGGGGCGGGCAGGCGCGTTTTCCATTGAAGGCGGTCAAGCTCCATTTGCAGTTCGGTGATTCGGTTGGCGATTTGCGCCTTCGGGTCCGGTGGCGGACCCCCTTCCTTCAAAATGCGTTCGACTATCCAGCCCGGCAAACTCGAATCGCCCCCGGCAAGGATTCGATCGACTTCGCCGCGAGTGACTTGGTAAATGACTTCACCCTTAGCGCCTTCGGTGAAGACTTGGACAACTTCCGCGCTTTTGGTTGCGTTGTTCGTGTTCGATGTTATGCTTTCCATAGTTCTTCGGTTTCTTTGCCGCGGGTTGTCGCCCGCGGCTTTTTGTTTTTGGTGGTGCAACTCACCGTCGCCACAAGGCGCGGTGAAATGATTGGCGGGCGTGCGCTGCAAATCAGAGGGGCAGCCCTTGCGCGAAAATTCGTTGCGCTTCAACGTCGGGAATCCGATGAAACCTACCAAAGCGAACGGTGCGAATCCTCCCCTGCCGCACACAGCGGCGAACCGATTCGACGTGATACCCTATGGCGCGGGCCAGGTCGTCAGTGTTCCACATTGGCGCGGTGGCGCCGGTGTTGGGCGTTGCCGCCCGCGGTTTGTTGATGTTGTTTCGCATGGGGCGAAGTTATCACGCCGGTTTTGGGGTTTTGGCGTCGC
>CAINDV010000348.1 GCA_903847485.1 uncultured Verrucomicrobiota bacterium | reverse complement strand
TAAACTTCACTAGGACGTCTACTATAACGAAACTGGAAACGCTCTTTCGCGACGGAGCGACACTGCTTGGCCCCAAGCCCGAGCGTGATACCACACTGGCGGATTACCCCCGCTGCGACGAACAGGTCAAGGCCATCGCCGAGCGCATCTGGGGGCTCGGCAATGGGAAGGAAACGTCCGGGCGTTCTTGCGGCAAAGGCCGGGTGATCGCGGATCGAAATCGTGTCCGCGATATCCTCCAGCAGCGCGGCATCGGCTCCGACTTCGCCTACAGCAGTCCGGGGACACCAGCCGACCTCGACTACATCCACCGCCGCACTCCGGACTCTGACATCTACTTTGTCAGCAACACGCAAATGGAGTATGCCGAGGCCGATTGCACCTTCCGCGTCACGCCGCGCCTGCCGCAATTGTGGTATCCCGACACCGGTGCCATCAAGCCTTGCACCGATTACGCGCGTGTTCCCGGCGGAATGAAGCTGAAGTTGCGTTTGCCACCCGCCGGCTCGGTGTTCGTCGCTTTTTCCGTAACCGCATCAGAGGCCGCAGCGTCACCTGTGGCGAAGGAGGACGGCAAGCCGCCCTCGCCGCTCGAAATCACAGGTCCATAGGAATTCCGCTTCCCCCCGAACCTGGGCGCACCCCCCATCGCGCGTTTTCGACAAACTTGTTTCCTGGACTACGATTCCGGACGATGGTATCAAGTATTTCTCCGGCACCGCGACTTACCTCAAGGAATTCGAGGTGGCGGCTTCCATGCTGGCCGATGGCCGCCGTCTGGAACTGGACTTGGGACAACTTCGCAACGTGGCCGACGTAACCTTGAATGGCAAGCAGCTCGGGATTCTCTGGAAGCCACCCTACGCCTACGACGTCACCGGCCTTGTCCGGAGTGCCAAGAACAAATTGAAAATTGAAATCGTAAACCTCTGGGCCAACCGGTTGGTCGGCGATGCTAAACTAGCCAGAGAAAAGCGTGTAACGCGCATTACCCAAAAAGTGCCCATCGGCGGCCCCATCGAATCCGGGATCCTCTGCCCCGTGCAATTACGTTTACACACACGGAATGAGACAAAATGAATACGAAAACAACAAGAGCGATAGGTGGCGCGGTGGTCGCCATGTCATTGGCGGCGAGTGCGGTGAAAGCCCAGCCTGTTCATGACACAGCCGATGTAACGGCAGTCCTGAAGAAAGAATTGCCATTGAGCGCTTTGCCTGCCGCCGAACTCCACGTCGCCATCACCGGCAACGACGCCAGTCCCGGTACGTCGGCCGCACCGCTACGCACCATCCAGCATGCCGCCGATCTCGCCCAGCCGGGCGATACCGTCACCGTGCATGCCGGCGTGTACCGCGAACGCGTCAATCCGCCGCGTGGCGGTGAGTCCGATACCAAGCGCATCGTCTATCAGGCGGCATCCGGAGAACAGGTTGTCATCACCGGTTCGGAAGCGGTGAAGAAGTGGGAGAAGGTTCAGGACGGCGTCTGGAAGGCGACGATTCCCAACGCCTTGTTTGGCAGCTTCAATCCCTTTGCGGAACTCATCACCGGCGACTGGTTTGATGCCAAGGGTCGCATCCATCACGCCGGGGCTGTCTACCTGAATGGCGACTGGCTGACCGAGGCGGTCAGTTGCGAGGAGGTTCTGAAACCCATGACCGCGACGCCGCTATGGTTCGCAAGCGTGGACAAAACCAGCACCGTCATATGGGCGCAGTTCAAGGGCGTCGATCCCAATGCGCAGCAGGTGGAGGTCAACGCGCGCCGGACCGTGTTCTATCCTGACAAACCGGGCAGGGACTTCATCACCGTGCGTGGCTTCACCCTGCGCAATGCGGCCACGCCCTGGGCTCCGCCCACCGTGGAGCAGATCGGCTTGATCGGGGTTCATTGGAGCAAGGGCTGGATCATCGAAAACAACGACATCGCCTATTCCACATGTTCGGGGATCACGCTCGGAAAATATGGCGACGCCCAGGATCAAAATTCAGGATCGGCCAAGGGCTATGTCAAGACCATCGAACGTGGCTTGCAGAATGGTTGGAACAAGGAGACCGTCGGCCATCACATGCTGCGCAACAACCATATCGCCCATTGTGAACAGGCTGGTATCGTAGGTAGTCTGGGCGCGGCGTTCAGCACCGTCACCGGCAACGCCATCCATGACATTCATGTCCGGCAACTGTTCTCGGGTGCTGAGATGGCAGGCATCAAATTCCACGGACCCATCGATGTCACGATCAGCGGCAATCATATCTATCGGACCTGCCGTGGCATGTGGCTGGACTGGATGACCCAGGGGACACGGATCTCCGCCAACCTCTGCCATGACAACGCCGCCCATGATCTGTTCGTCGAGGTGAACCACGGCCCGTTTGTGGTCGATAACAATCTCTTCCTGTCGCGCAAAGCGATTGAAGACGATTCGCAAGGTGGTGCCTATGTACACAACCTCATCGCCGGGGTCATCGATCTGAATCCCGCCTTTTATGATGGGCGCAAGACGCCATTCCACAAAGCCCATTCCACAGAAGTCGTGGCACTTCATGATAATCCTTCCGGGGATAGCCACTATGACAACAACCTGTTCATGGGCTGTGGCGGTCTTGGGAAATATGATCAGGCCCAACTGCCGATGTGGATGGATGGCAACATGTTTTTCCAGGGGACGCAGTCATCCAAGCATGAAAGCGCACCCATCAATCGGCGCGCATCCGATCCGGGGTTCGCGTTGGCAGAGAAGAACAATGGCTTTCATCTGACCATGACCATCGCCACGGCTCTCGGGAGTGAACGACCCTCTCGACTGGTGACCTCGGAACGGTTGGGCAAGGCCGGCATTTCCGGTTGCGCCTTTGAGAATCCTGATGGTTCTCCAATCACGATCGGCACGGACTATTTCGGCAAACCGCGCAGCGTAGCCAATCCGACGCCCGGCCCCTTCGAGGCCCCGGGGACAGGAATGCTCACCCTGAAGGTGTGGCCGCTTGCCCCAACTCAGGAAACGAAATGAAAGGTCTTCACAAGATGACACAAATCAACCGGGCCGCAGGAATCGCCCCTAACCAATAACACACAATGACAATGAGACAGAGTTTTTGGAAAGTGACAATCGTCATGGCGGCTAACAGCATCATGGTTCACACTGCGGCGGTGGCAGCGCCCGCCGCTGACACCCCGTCTGCCGCCGGCGAAGTTGCGCCTTATGCGATCAAATCGACTTATGCCACCCCCGAGACTTGTGACTATAAGACCGAGGGGGTTTTCATTGTCTGGTGGGACAAGAAATTTGATTATGCCACACAGGCCGTGGAAACGCTGAAGACCCTGGAGTCGGTGCGCGACGAGTGCCTCGGCACCTATCACATGTCGGACCCGCCCAACCCGCAGGCGGGGTATTATTACAACGTGTATTTGCACAACGGTTCCGATCTGTTCAAACCGCAGGGCTGGGCCATGGGGCAGGGGACCGATGAAAACCGTTATCCCTATCTGACGATTCCCATCGGGTATGCGACAACCGGCAATTCCGGCCTCCAGCATGAGGGGTTTCACATTTTCCAATACAAGGCCAATTCGCCTGGGTTTGTCTATCGGGGTGACAGCCAGTGGTTTATTGAGGCAACCGCCAATTGGTATGCTGTCACCAAACATCCACAGAGCAAAGAGGGATTCATCACGGCTTCGGCGGTGACCGCCAATCCCCAGGTGACCATGTGGTACACTTATGAAAACCGTGAACCGGGGGAAAAGAACAACTGGCAGCGGTGCAATCACCTCTACGGAATGCATATCTTCCTGAATTACCTGACGGACGTGCGCAAGGTTCCAAAGGCCCAGATCGTTGAGGGCTTTTACGCGAAGACAAGCCTGCTGCCGCAGGAGTATCTTTCCCGGCAGTTGGGGGCGGCTGAATTTGCCAGGCTGTATGCCGATTTTGCCGCGCATAATGTCAGCGGATTCCCTGATTTCCCGGCCGGCACGGAAGCCAGGGCCGCCGTGGAACTAAAGAATTACGGAGATGCGAAGGATGTCCACCCGATCGTGCAAACCTATGCCAACGAGGGAACCGGTGGCAACTGGGTCCGGCCGCCCAAGGATTATGTCACCCGCGGCTGGGGGTACAATGTGTATAGAATCAGCAACACCGCAGCCGCAACTTATACCTTTCACCTGAAAGGCGATGAAAATGGCAGCGAGGGAGCCGCGGCCGCCTTCCAGGGCAGGGTTGTGGTCAGGACCGGGGCGGCCGCCAAGGAGTATCCGCTCACCATGTCGGATGCCGCGACCGGGCAGCAGAAGGTGGAAGTTGCAGCCACCGATGCGGATGTCTATCTGATAGTCGCGGCGACACCTGCCTGCTTCAGGGGAAACCAGACATATTTATATGAGGTCAAGATTGACAGGAACTAGCCGGCAAAGGGTTTCTTCGGCAATTAAATGGGGTCAGGTAACGCATTTCAACAATCCGAGCCAACATACAAGACATGACGGCCGGCCTCGCGCAGGGGAAAACCTAAGCAACAGACACTGAAACATATTATAAAAACGACACTAGCAACTGGCGAGTGACGGGTTCTCAGCGGGGCTGAGCGCCCGGCGGGGCTACGAACGGCGCGCGGCGAGCCGGCCGAATCTTGGTAGGTTGGACGGTGTTTGTCCCACCGGGGGTGCTACACCGGTGGGCAATTATGTTGCT